>CALIIG010000116.1 GCA_938018155.1 uncultured Prevotella sp. | reverse complement strand
CTACACCTGTTACGTTAAGGCCCAAACCCTCGTAGGCCTCCATCACTTTTTTAAACTCGTTCTTGCGCAACATGCCATGGTCAACAAATATACACGTGAGGTTTTTACCTATGGCTTTGTTCAGCAATGTAGCGCAAACCGATGAGTCGACGCCTCCCGAAAGCCCCAGAATTACACGATCGTTGCCCACCTGCCGGCGCAACTCTTCAACGGTCGACTCAACAAACGATGCCGGGCTCCACTGCTGCTTGCTCCCGCAAATGTCAACAACAAAGTTTCTTAGCAGCTGCATGCCCTGAAGGCTGTGGTATACTTCGGGATGGAACTGCACGCACCAGACGGGCTGTTTGTCGCTGGCGAAAGCGGCATACTTTACATCGGCCGTCGAGCCGATAATGTGAAAGTGGTCGGGAATAGCCGTAATGGTATCGCCATGGCTCATCCATACCTGCGAATTTGCCTCGAAACCCCTAAACAACGGGTTTGTAGTATCGATTGTTTGCAGATTGGCACGTCCATACTCGCGCGTGCCGGTCTGCTCCACTTTCCCCCCACCGGCATCGCTTATAAACTGTGCACCATAGCAAATGCCGAGCACAGGATATTTGCCTACAAACCGATTGAGGTCGACCTTAAAGGCTTCCTTGTCGTGCACCGAATAAGGACTGCCGCTAAGAATAACCCCAATTACGTCGGGATCGTTCTCAGGAAACTTGTTGTAAGGCAGAATTTCACAGAAGGTATCCAGCTCACGGACGCGCCTTCCTATAAGTTGAGTGGTTTGTGAACCGAAGTCGAGGATGATGATTTTCTGTTGCATTGTATTGTTATTGTAAAGTGAGTAACCGTCAGTTATTTTGTTTAAGTCTCTGCAAAAAGGCGTCGGCATCGTGCAAAGTGTCTGATTTCCCAACATCCATCAGCTGTAAATCAGTCTTCACTACGCCCTGAACAGGAATGTTTTTGCAGTTATTGAGATAGAAATCAAGTATGGGAAACTTCTCCGGACAGCCGTCCATCAGCGGGAACATGCGCGGATAGAACATGTGAATACCACTGAAAGCATAGATCAAAAGGTGCCCGGTTATGGGCTTTGGCGTTGTACCGATGGCATAAGGATAGGCTACGGTTTGAAGCTCGGTGCGCACTTCATCGAACGGTGTCTTTATTTCGCCCGTTTCTACATTTACCCATCCTACAAGCCGCATCGCCTTATTGAACACCAAATAGCGTCTGGTTTTGCGCCAGCTTACCAGCAGTCGGGCTCCCGCCATGAGGTGGGGCACACCGCAACCGGGGCACATCACCTTTTCATCAAGCGTGTAAAAGCGTGCCAAATTGACGTTGCTCAATATGTCTACATTATGAATAAGGATGGGATAACGCCTGTCAAACAACGCGGCTGCCCTTTTAATGCCGCCCCCCGTATCGAGCAGGCCGCCGGTTTCGTCGCTGATACGAATATCCATATCAAAATTATGGTTTTGCTCAAGATACGTAACGATTTGGCTTGCAAAGTGGTGAACGTTCACCACAATGCGCTCGAAACCTGCATCGCGCAAGCCAAATATAACATGTTTCAGCAGCGGTTCTCCCCCCACCCTTACCAAGGCCTTGGGCATTGTATCAGTAAGGGGCTTTAGCCGGGTTCCCAAACCCGCTGCAAATATCATGGCTTGTTTCATCTTTCTGCTTTCGGTATTTACACCTTATTATAATAATACACACCGCTACACATTCTGAACGTTTCGCGCCGGCATAACCTGTTCGATGTTTTGCTCACGATGAACAACATGAACCTCAACGCCAAACTTCTGGCTTATGTGCTCAGCGAGGTGCTGTGCACTGTATACACTGCGATGCTGGCCGCCCGTACAGCCAAAGCAAAACATCAAATGGGTAAACCCGCGCTGTATATATCGTGCCACATGCTTGTCGGCAAGGGCATAAACGTGTTCCAGAAAGTCTACTATTTCGCCGTCGTCTTCAAGAAAGCGTATAACGGGTTCGTCCAGGCCTGTAAGCTTTTTATAAGGCTCATAACGTCCCGGATTGTGCGTCGAACGGCAGTCGAACACATATCCTCCGCCGTTACCCGACGGGTCTTCAGGTATGCCACGCTTGTACGAAAAGCTGTAAACCGTAACCTTTAACGGCCCCTTGCCATCGTATTTTGAGAAAGTTGGCAGTCCGTCCTGCGGGTTAAGGGGGTAAATATCGGCCGATGTGGTTTTGAAACCATCCTTTCGCGGTTGGATGGGTGCTTCGCGATGGGCAAACTGTGGCATATCAGCAAGCCTCTGCAAAACATCGCGCAGATAGGGATAAGGCAGCACCGTTTCACGCAGTTTCAGCAAGTCGCGCAGGTTGTCCATAGCAGGAGGTATGCTGTCTATAAAGTGTTGCTTGTGCTCAAAATAGCCTCTAAAGCCATAGGCACCAAGCACCTGAAGCGTACGAAACAGCACAAACAGCGTTAAACGGTCGGCAAAATGGCGCAGCGTAGGCACCTCTATGTATCGCTTTAGCGAGTTATAGTATTCGGCTATCAGCTCACGACGCAGCTTAAACGGGTACTTAGCCGATGCCTGCCACAGAAAGGAGGCCAGGTCATAATAGAACGGTCCCTTGCGCCCACCCTGAAAATCGATGAAGAACGGCTGCCCTTTCGCGTCGAGCATTACATTGCGAGCCTGAAAGTCGCGGTAAAGAAAGCTCTCGCTTGGCTCTGATGTCAGGTCCTTTGCAAAGCGTCGAAAGCTGGCCTCGAGCTTTAATTCGTGAAAGTCTAACTCTGTAGGCTTGAGGAAACAATATTTAAAATAGTTCAGGTCGAACAGCACACTGTCCTCATCAAATACGGGTTGAGGATAACAGTTGCTCCAGTCGAGCCCTGCCGCTCCCCTTATCTGGATGTTCGGCAGCTCACGTATTGTGCGCTTCAACAGACGCTGCTCGGCCAAGTTATAGCGTCCGCCGGCTTCGCGTCCGCCCTTGATAGCGTCGAAAAGCGAAACGTTGCCAAGGTCGCTTTGCAGGTATCTCATCTCGTCTTCACTGGCTGCAAGCAGCTGCGGAACGGGCAGACGACGCTGCATAAAGTGTCTGGCAAGATATATAAAAGCGTGGTCTTCGTCCTTGCTGGTGCCAATAACACCTATCACCGTCGCCCCCTTGTCGTCGGTAAAACGATAATACTGGCGATTGCTGCCGGCACCTTCGAGTTTCTCTACGCCTGCCGGCCGGTGTCCTGCCCATCGCACATATAATTCGGTCAGCTCTTTCATCGGCGGTTGTTTTCGGCTGGTTTGTTCTCCTCATCCATCTTTTCGCGCCGTAAATCTTCAAATATACGACGCGTTTGCTGACGGTATTCATAGTTTGCTATCAGTGCATCAACCACAAAAAGCAGCATCAGTACACCTGCCGACATCAGTACCGAACGGGTAAGATAAACCAGCCCGCCCGATACCAGCAGGAAGATGACGGCTTTTTTCCAATCCAGACGAATTTTGATTTTCATACTGCAAAGATAGTATTTTCTTTTCATTCATGCTTCTTATGCCTTATAAAATACGAACATACAGGCGTAATATCACTACCCATAAAACGATATTACATTTACCGTGCAATATAACGTGTTTTACATTACGCCATATTTATCCATATTCAACAACAATACGGCTACCGCTTAACAATAATCTGTTCATTGTTCGACGGCCGCCATACGCGCTGCTGGCGGCCGTCGAACAATGGGTATGACGGCCGTCGTACGCGCTGCTGACGGCCGTCGAACAACGAACAATACGCCATAATGGCAGAAACTTTCCAAAACAAAAAGCTCAACAAATAAAAAAGAGGATACAGGCATTACACCTGTACCCTCTTTCTTTTATTATAAGGTTTATGTTTACATCTGTGGTGCCATTGGCATGGGAGCAGGGTGCTCCTCGGGCTTGTCAACAATGAGGCACTCGGTTGTCAGGAACATTCCTGCAATGGATGCAGCGTTTTCCAATGCTACGCGTGCAACCTTGGCAGGGTCAATAACGCCCTTTGCACGAAGGTCTTCGTACTCATCGGTGCGGGCATTGTAGCCAAAGTCGCCCTTACCCTCACGTACTTTGTTTACAACTACGGCTCCTTCGCCACCTGCGTTGTACACAATTTGGCGTAAAGGCTCCTCAATAGCGCGGTAAACAATGTTGATACCTGTCTGCTCATCAGCGTTATCGCCCTTCAAACCAGCCAGTTCTTCCTGAGCGCGTATGTAAGTAGTTCCACCGCCTGCAACAACACCCTCTTCCATTGCAGCGCGTGTAGCGCAAAGAGCATCATCGACACGGTCTTTCTTTTCTTTCATCTCAACCTCCGAGTTAGCACCTACATAAAGAACGGCTACACCACCAGCGAGTTTTGCCAGGCGTTCCTGGAGCTTCTCTTTATCGTACGAACTTGTGGTATTTTCAATTTCGTTCTTAATCTGTGCCACGCGAGCCTTAATGTTTTCCTTGTCACCAGCACCATTAACAATGGTGGTATTGTCTTTCGAAACAGTTACCTTGCGAGCCGTTCCCAGCATTTCAAGTGTAGCCTGCTCGAGCTTAAGCCCTTTCTCTTCGCTGATAACCACGCCACCTGTAAGCACTGCAATATCTTCGAGCATTGCCTTGCGGCGGTCACCAAAGCCAGGAGCCTTAACAGCACAAATCTTTAATCCGCCACGTAAACGGTTTACAACAAGCGTAGTTAACGCTTCTGAGTCGACGTCTTCAGCAATGACAAGCAGCGGGCGGCCACTTTCAGCAGCAGGCTGTAACACCGGAAGGAACTCCTTAAGATTTGATATTTTCTTATCGTAGATGAGGATATACGGATCGTCCATCACGCATTCCATCTTGTCTGTATCGGTTACAAAGTAGCCCGAAAGGTAACCGCGGTCGAACTGCATGCCCTCAACCACACCGATAGAAGTGTCACGAGTTTTGCTCTCTTCAATGGTAATTACGCCGTCTTTGGAAACCTTGCGCATGGCATCGGCCAATAATTTTCCAATTTCAGGGTCGTTATTGGCAGACACTGTAGCCACCTGCTCAATCTTATCATAGTTGTCACCAACAACCTCGGCATTGGCTTTAATGTGCTCTACTACCTTGCTGACAGCCTTATCAATACCGCGTTTGAGGTCCATCGGGTTGGCACCGGCAGTAACATTCTTCAAACCTTCGTTTACAATAGCCTGTGCAAGGATGGTTGCTGTGGTTGTTCCATCACCTGCATCGTCTCCTGTTTTGCTGGCAACACTCTTTACAAGCTGTGCGCCTGTGTTCTCAAACTTATCTTCTAATTCAATTTCTTTGGCAACAGTAACACCATCTTTGGTGATTTGTGGGGCTCCAAACTTCTTCTCAATAACCACATTGCGCCCCTTAGGACCTAATGTAACTTTTACCGCATTGGCCAATTGGTCAACACCCTGCTTCAGTAAGTCGCGGGCTTCTGTATTGAATTTTATAGTCTTTGCCATGATGTTTTTTATTTATTACTTCGATTGTATAAATTAATTATTTCGTTTTTAGCTTGTTTGCTAAACATTTTATTAGTCTTCTACCACTGCGAGGACATCACTTTGACGCATCATAAGATACTTCTCGCCATCGCACTCAAGCTCGGTTCCGGCGTATTTGCCATACAGAACAGTGTCGTTTGCTTTGAGCACCATGGTTTCGTCTTTAGTACCTCCGCCAACAGCTACAACCTTACCGCGTTGTGGTTTCTCTTTGGCTGTGTCGGGAATAATGATTCCTCCTACCTTTTCTTCAGCTGGTGCAGGAAGTACCAGCACTCTGTCTGCTAATGGTTTAATCTTCATCATTGTAATTATAATTAATGTTTGGTTATGTAATTCATATTGAAATACACCGTGCTTTTAACGAAAAACGTGCCAATTACGGCGTAAAGGGCTAAAGTGACAAGTTTGTCAGTCGGCATAATGACAGTTTTGTCACACCATTACGGCAGAATAAGCGTTTTCATAACAAAATAGCATTTTTCTGTTTTTATTTGGATAAATTGCCGTATATTTGCATGCAATCACCTTTTTTAAAATACATAATTAACTTGTATGAAAGACTTTTTTAAAAATGTTGGCGCAACCGTTGTAGGGTTGATGTTGTTCTCGGTTATCGTTAGCGTTATCGGAATTATGGGTATTGTAGGCATGATTGCTTCAACTGAGGCCACCCAATCTACGAGCGACAACTCTGTTCTTGTACTGAAACTCGACGGAATAATGGAAGAACAGGATACAGAGAACGAAATAACCAATCTGTTTTCAGACGGCGACAACGGTACAATAGGACTGCAGGAAACACTGGCCGCCATCAAAAAGGCAAAAACGAACAACGATATTAAAGGTATTTATATTGAAGGAGGAGCACTGGCCGCCGACATGGCACAGATGCAAGAATTGCGTGATGCGTTGATCGATTTTAAGAAATCGGGCAAATGGATCATTGCTTATGGTGAAGACTTTTCGCAAGGAACATACTATATTGCCAGCGTTGCCGATAAGATTTACCTTAATCATGAAGGTGCGATTGACTGGCACGGTATAGGTGGCCAGATAGCATTTTACAAAGATGTGTTGGCTAAAGTGGGCGTAAAAATTATACCGTTTAAGTGTGGTAAGTACAAAAGTGCCACCGAACCATTTACAGAAGACAGGATGAGCGAGCCGAGCAGGCAACAGACAGAACGCTATATCGGCGGATGGTGGAATACAATTTGTCAGGCCGTAAGCCAGAGCCGTGGCATCAATGTAAGCACACTAAACGCTTACGCTGACCGTTTAATATCAATGGAACCAGCCGAAAACATGGTGAAATACAAAATGGTTGACGGCTTGTTATACAACGATGAAATAAAAAATGTGATTAAAAAGAAGCTGGGTCTGGGCGATGACGATGCTGTTAATCAGCTTAGTGTAGCCGACATGGCCAATATAAAAGAAGAGACAAATGGCGACGAAGTGGCTGTTTATTATGCCTACGGCGACATCGTTAATAAAACACCTAAACAGGCAATATTGCAGAATAACCAATACATTTCGGGGCAAGACATGTGCGACGACCTCGAAAGCCTGGCCGATAATGATGATATTAAAGCCGTGGTTATTCGCGTAAACTCGGGCGGTGGTTCTGCCTACGCATCCGAACAATTGTGGCATGCCGTAATGAAACTGAAAGAAAAGAAACCCGTTGTTGTCTCAATGGGTGGAGCTGCAGCCTCGGGAGCCTATTACCTTAGCTGCGCAGCCAACTATATTTTTGCAGAACCCACAACGCTTACGGGAAGTATTGGTATATTCGGCATGGTGTTTAACAAAACCGATTTGATGACAAAGAAACTCGGAATAAAGTATGATGAGGTAAAAACCAACCGCAATTCTACATTCGGCTCAACTGATATTCCTATGACAACTGAACAGATGGGTTTTATCCAAACGAGCGTAAACCGTGGCTATATGCTTTTTAAGAGCAGAGTTGCTGCCGGTAGAAAACTTTCAATGGAGCGCGTAGAAGAGTTGGCTCAAGGGCATGTTTACTTAGGAGAAGACGCTTTAAAGATTAAACTTGTTGACGAATTGGGCGGCTTAGACCGCGCCGTTGCCAAGGCTGCACAGCTTGCAAAGGTGAAGACATGGTATGCAGAATCGTACCCGGAGCCAATGGGCGTTGTTGAACAGTTGCTGAATAGCGGGACTTCAAGAAACAATTTCCTCGACGAACAGCTTCGTCTTGCGCTGGGATCGCTGTATGAACCCTTTATGTTAACACGAAGTTTACAGCAAATGGATGCCGTGCAGGCTCGTATGCCGTTCAGGCTTCAAGTGAACTAAGCAGTGTATTGATTATTACTTGCTAACGCAAGAAAATATTAATTCAACAAGTAAGTAAATAGGAATTATATTATTTGGCAGAAAAGAACAAACTGTTTGATGCAGTATAAAAGACTGTCTCATGCAACATTATAAGCCACATGTCATAATATAATAAGGTATGAGAACGGAAGGCGACTTAATCAAGATAAACCGTTGGCTG
>CALIIG010000115.1 GCA_938018155.1 uncultured Prevotella sp. | reverse complement strand
AAGGCTGGTGACAAGGCTTTACTCTGTATGCCGCTCGAATATATCGCAGGTAAAATGGTTGTGGTGAGGAGTATTGAACATCATTTGCAACTTATTTGTGTTGAACCATCGGGACATCCGCTTGAGCACATTACTACACCATTAGATTTTGCAGCCATGGTTCCCATGCAAGTGTATAACAGCTTAAAGGTACCTGAAGAGCGTGAAAAACTTCGTTCTATTCGTCATCTTATTATAGGCGGAGGCCCCGTAAACGATGATTTACAGCACGAGTTAGCCTGTTTTTCTAATTGTATTTGGAGCACATACGGCATGACTGAGACGCTTTCACACATAGCTCTGCGACGTCTTAATGGTAGGGATGCGAGCTTATGGTATACTCCTTTCGATTCGGTTGCTATATTTTTAAATTCAAAAGGATGCCTCGTTATTGATGCACCACTTGTACACGAAGGTCGATTAGAAACTCACGACCGTGCCGAAATTCAAGACGGTAAGTTTAGGATAATAGGCAGGTTAGACAATGTTATCAATTCAGGCGGGATAAAAATCCAGGCCGAAGAAGTTGAAAAAGCCTTGCACCCTTATCTTAATACGCCTTATTTAATAAGTAAATGTAAGGATAAGAAGTTTGGTGAGGTAGTTGTATTGTTGTCCGAATGTGCCGACCTGAGCCTTGTACAATCGGTCTGTTGTAAAGTGTTGCCCAAATTCTGGCAACCCAAACATTATTTGTATATTCCATATATTCCGCGTACAGCCACAGGCAAACCTGCACGAAAAAAGGCAGAAAACCTGTGCTGTATGAAGTTGAACCAATAATATAAAGATGTGGAAATTACAATAAACAAAAAGCACGATCAATCGTCTGTTGATTAATCGCGCTCTTATTGTTGGGATACCCGGACTCGAACCAGGAATGACAGGACCAGAATCTGTAGTGTTACCATTACACCATATCCCAAAATATGTTGCATTTTATTTCCAGAATGCAGTTGCAAAGGTATAGAATGTAACGCGAATATGCAAATTTTCAAATGGCTTTTTTACGAAAAACTTAATTTTATCCAATTTATATCCCTTTTCAATATCTATATACGGGAAAAGGTTTAACTTTGCAGAACAGGCTTGAAAACTTTGGTTTTTAAGCCCCTTTGGTACTTAAATACATATATAATTTTATGGAATGAACGGTAAAGAACTGGTTAACATCATCGTCAAAGGGATAGAAGAGAAGAAAGGTCAGAACATAGTTATTGTCGATTTAAATCATATAGATGGTGCCGTTACAAATTATTTCGTAATCTGTCAGGGTAATTCTCCTGCACAAATAGAGGCTATTTGCGAGTCGATTGGCGATAAATGCCGCGATGAGGCTGGTGAAAAGCCCATAGGTGTAAATGGTTTGGGCAATAACCAATGGGTGGCTATCGACTTTGTTGATGTCATCGTGCATGTATTTTTACCCGAAACACGCGAGTTCTATAACCTTGAGAGGTTATGGGAAGATGCTAAAATTACAAAAATTCCTAATGCTGATTAGATTTTGGCATACGCTTTGATAGTGAGCCTTTATCTAATAAAAATAGTAATCCGACAATGGACAACAACAGACAAAACCTGCAGAACAACGACAATCAGCCCAAGATGCCCCGGTTCAATATGAACTGGTTGTATATTATCGTGGCTGTTGTTCTGGCCATCCTGTTATTTTCAGGTGGTGGAGATTCGATAGCAAAGAGTGCTGGAGGCAGTCAGGAAGCTAATTATTCCGACTTTAAAACCTACGTCAAAAAAGGCTACGCGCAGCGCGTTGTCATCAATAAGAGTGAGAATACGTTGCAAATGTACGTTAAGCCTAAGTTCATACGTAACGTCTTTAACATGACAGCCCAGCAAGTTGGCAGCAATCCTTACCTGACGGTTCAGTTTGGGTCGGTCGACGAATTGGAAAAATTCCTTGATATGGCCCAGCAGCAACACAAGCTCTCCGGCTTTAGTTACAACAACGCCAAGGGCACCGACTTCTGGGCTTTACTCCTTAATTTAGCTCCATTACTGTTCTTTGTCTTCCTGTTTTGGATGTTTAATCGCAACATGAATGGGGCAGGAAATGGCGGTGGTGTTTTCAGCGTCGGCAAAAGCAAAGCCCGTCTTTATGAGAAAGGTAACGACTTAGGTATCACCTTTAAGGATGTTGCCGGACAGGAAGGAGCCAAGCAGGAGGTGCAGGAAATTGTGGAATTCCTGAAGAATCCTCATAAATTTACCGACCTTGGAGGTAAAATACCAAAGGGTGCTTTGCTTATAGGCCCTCCGGGAACCGGTAAAACGTTGTTGGCAAAAGCCGTTGCAGGCGAAGCCGGTGTGCCGTTTTTCTCAATGAGTGGTTCCGATTTTGTTGAGATGTTTGTGGGCGTAGGTGCCAGCCGTGTGCGCGATGTTTTTGCACAAGCCAAGCAGAAAGCTCCGTGCATTATATTTATAGATGAGATTGATGCCATCGGCCGCGCCCGTTCAAAGAACCCTGCAATGGGTGGCAATGACGAACGGGAGAACACCCTTAACGCCCTTCTCACCGAGATGGATGGCTTTGGAACCAACTCGGGTGTAATTGTTTTGGCTGCAACTAACCGTGCCGACATGTTGGATAAAGCCTTGTTACGCCCGGGTCGCTTTGACAGACAGATACACGTTGACCTCCCTGATCTTGCCGAACGCAAGGCTATTTTCAACGTCCACCTGAGGCCATTGAAGATTGATCAAAGTCTTGACATTGACTTTTTGGCGCGTCAAACCCCCGGCTTTTCGGGTGCAGATATTGCCAATGTTTGCAATGAGGCAGCCCTTATAGCGGCTCGTCATAATAAGACAAGCGTGAGCAAGCAGGACTTCCTCGATGCCGTTGACCGTATAATAGGCGGTTTGGAGAAGAAGACAAAGGTCATGACAACCGAAGAAAAGCGTTCCATCGCCATACATGAGGCCGGCCATGCCACCATCAGCTGGTTCTGCAAGCATGCCGATCCTCTTGTTAAGGTAACCATTGTACCGCGCGGACAGGCTCTCGGTGCAGCGTGGTATTTGCCCGAGGAGCGTGTAATCACCACAAAAGAACAGATGCTTGATGAAATGTGTGCACTGCTTGGAGGGCGTGCCGCCGAGGATTTGTTTACCGGACATATCTCTACTGGCGCAATGAACGACCTTGAACGGGCTACCAAATCGGCTTATGGCATGGTGGCCTATGCGGGCATGAGCGATAAGTTGCCGAATATTTGCTACTACAATAATCAGGAATACTCGTTTCAAAAACCTTATAGTGAAACCACTGCTAAGGTGATGGACGATGAGGTTCTGATCATGATCAACGAGCAATACCGTCGTGCAAAGGAGATATTAAGCGAGCATAAGGGAGGTCATAAGCAATTGGCTGACCTGCTTTTTACGAAAGAAGTGATATATGCTGAAGATGTTGAGAAGATATTCGGCAAGCGTCCCTGGGTGAGCCGATCGGAAGAACTGATTAAGGAGAACGACAGGCTGGCTCTGGAAAAAGAGGTTAAAGAACAGGCCGAAGCACCACGTTTGGAAGATATGCCCGACATCGTGAAGCAGGCTCAGGCCGAGCACGAGGCAGCTGCAACGGCTGAAAAAGAAGAGCAAAATGCTGATAACCCGGAAGTTGAATCTTCTGAAAGCAACAACTCTTCGGAGGCAACCTCGCCATCGGCAGCTGCTGACGAACAGCCACAACAGGCTGAAAACATCAATTCAGAAGAATAAAAAGATACCCATACTTATGAATGAGAAAAAGAAAAACCTGATAACCCGTTCAATTACAGGTGTGCTTTTCGTTGCCGTTATGGTGTCGGGCTTCCTCAATGTGCATGCCATGATACTTCTGTTTGCGCTAATCACGGGTCTGACCGTATGGGAATATACGGGCCTGATCAACGCGCATGTTGAAGGAGTAACCGTTAACCGTTTTATCTCTACGGTGGCAGGCGTGTATCTTTTCTTTGCTGTGGCAGGATGGGTGAACGGTATTGTCAGTGGCTTTATGGTGTTTACGCCTTACCTGCTTACACTTCTTTATCTGCTTATCAGCGAACTTTATCTGAAGGCTGAGAACGCAATTGCAAACTGGGCATACACTATGTTCGGGCAGGTTTATGTGGCATTGTCGTTCTCGCTCATCAATATTCTCGGTGCTTTGGGCGGTAACGGTACAAAGATTATGGTTGTACCTCTTTGCCTTTTCGTCTTTTTGTGGGTTAACGACAGTGGCGCATATCTTAGCGGTTCTGCCTTTGGCAAGCACAAATTATTCCCTCGTGTGTCGCCCGGAAAGACATGGGAGGGCAGCATTGGCGGCGGATTGCTTGTTATTATAGCGGCTTGTGTGGTGGCCTATGTGATTAATGGGAAGAATCTTACTGCCGAATACCTGCTGATGTGGGTAGGTTTAGGAGTTATCGTTGTGTTCTTTGGTACCTGGGGCGACCTTGTAGAGAGTTTGTTTAAACGTACTCTTGGTATTAAGGACAGCGGCAATATTCTTCCCGGACACGGCGGAATGCTCGACCGGTTTGATTCGAGTT
Source organism: uncultured Prevotella sp. (assembly GCA_938018155.1). Taxonomy (GTDB): domain Bacteria; phylum Bacteroidota; class Bacteroidia; order Bacteroidales; family Bacteroidaceae; genus Prevotella. The sequence continues at coordinate 17,428 of CALIIG010000115.1, read as the reverse complement.
TGCTTGCCATACCGGCTGCGGTTATCTATCTTTATACCTTGCAAATGGGATGTTTCTAATATGATGTTCCTGGAAGATTGTAAAAATTAATCTGATTTTTTTGCATACTCTAAATGGTATAAAACAGAAAAGGAAAATACGTAAAATTGTAAACCTCTTAAACGAAAAATGTAATGATCGTGCTTTTGTTTTTGTAGGAGCACGATATTTTTTTGTTGATGATTTGCCTTTACGGCACAATCGTGTTCTCTTTACGGCGTAATGTTCTCCCCTTTACGATGTAATCGTCAGGCGTTTACATCGTAATCGTTTTGTCTTTACGGCGTAATCGCGACTCAATTGTGCCCATATCGCGAAATCTCTGCATAGGGATAGTTGAATTTCATAATTGTAAAAATTTGTCAATATTGGTATATCGGCATCTAAACCGTTGTAAATTAATGGGTTATAAAAGTCGTTCATTTTTGGCTTATTTGTAATCAGGTGCCCGCCTGTTCGCAAATATCGTATTCTCAGAGTGGCGTTTGTAAATATAATTCGCAGCGTCATGCGATGATGGAATTATCATATGCGGGCAGATGTTATGATGTATTTTGTCATTAATTTATAAGTAGGGTTTATGTCTTTCTGATGGCTCGTAACGATAAAAGCAGACGACAGGGCAGGGCATTGTTCTTTTTTTCGTAATTTTGTAGCACAATAAGTCATGACCACTGTATGAAGCAAGTTAAGCCCAAAAAGAATTTAGGCCAGCATTTCCTGACCGACTTGAACATTGCCCGCCGCATAGCCGACACGGTAGATGCCTGTCCTGATATTCCCATTTTGGAGATAGGGCCGGGTATGGGCGTGCTTACGCAGTATCTTGTACAAAAGCCGCGCGAGGTAAAGGCTGTGGAAATTGATTCCGAAAGCGTTGCCTACCTGCACGAAACGTTTCCCAAACTGCATGATCATATTATTGAAGACGACTTTCTTCGTATGGATCTCAACACCATTTTTGGCAGCCGGCAGTTTGTGTTGACGGGTAATTATCCTTACGATATTTCCTCACAAATATTCTTCAAAATGCTTGATTACAAGAACCTTATTCCTTGTTGTACGGGCATGATACAGCGTGAAGTGGCCGAGCGCATTGCATCACAGCCGGGACATAAGGCTTACGGCATATTAAGTGTTATGATACAAGCATGGTACAATACGGAATATTTGTTTACCGTTGATGAAAATGTGTTCAACCCTCCACCCAGGGTAAAGAGTGCCGTTATTCGCATGACGCGCAACGGCGTTACCGATTTGGGTTGTGACGAGGCCTTGTTTAAACGCGTGGTTAAGGCTGTATTCAACCAGCGTCGCAAAATGTTGCGCGTTTCGTTAAAGCAGCTTTTTGGTAAGGATACGATGCCGTCGGCCAATTTCTTTACCACCGGTATGATGACATGCCGACCCGAACAGCTCAACGTTCAGCAGTTTGTTGACCTCACCAATTTAGTAGCCGCAGAATATGAACGACAAAGAAGAGCGTTATAAAGAGCTTGTCCGTCAGCTGTCGGCACTGATTGAGGGCGAGCATAACAGTATGTCAGTATTGGCTAATGCGGCTGCAGCCTTGCACGATGCGTTTAAAGAGCGTTTCTTCTGGGTTGGCTTTTACATGGTTTCAGGGGGCGAACTGGTGCTCGGTCCGTTCCAGGGGCCGGTAGCCTGCATGCGTATTGCGCGGGGAAAAGGTGTGTGCGGCACGTGCTGGGCAGAGGCAAAAACGATAATTGTGCCTGATGTTGAACAGTTTGATGGGCATATTGCCTGTTCGTCCGAGAGTAGATCGGAGATTGTTGTGCCTATAAAGAGGGGACGTGAGGTGGCTGGAGTAATTGATATTGACAGCAAAAGCCTTAATGATTTTGATGGAATTGACGCCTGTTATCTCGAATATATCGCTTCTGTTATATTGCGACAGCTGTATGAATAGTACTTTTTCATCGAAAAGAGTTGTCGTTTAAGGAAAAACTTTTTAATTTTGTGAAAATAATAACTAAAAGCAAACGAATATGTTAGACGTAAAAGAGACATTGAAAAGTGCCGAAAACAAGATGGGCAAAAGCGCAAAGTTCCTTCAGGAAGAGCTTGCACGCATTCGTGCCGGACGTGCCAATACGGCAATTCTTGACAACGTAAGGGTTGAGTCGTATGGTCAGGTTGTACCGCTGAATCAGGTGGCAGCCATGCAGGTTACCGATGCCCGCACCATCACCATACGCCCGTGGGACCGCAAGGCTATTAAAGATATTGAGAAGGGTATCATGGATAGCGATGTAGGTATAACGCCTGAAAACAACGGCGAAATGGTTATCCTGCGTATTCCGCAGCCCACGGAGGAGCGTCGTAAAGAGCTTGTAAAGCAATGCAACAAGATAGGAGAGCAGACAAAAGTGCAGGTGCGCAATGTGCGTTCCGACTTTAAAGACAAGCTGAAAAAAGCCATTAAAGACGGTCTTTCTGAAGATGTGGAGAAGGATGCAGAGAACGATTTGCAGAAGCTACACGACAAATTTATTAAGGAAATTGAACGAATTCTGGCTGAAAAGCAGAAGGAAGTGATGACCGTATAAGGCTGATGCAAGGACTGGTAGTCAGGAATACGGGTTCGTGGTATACGGTAAGAACTGCCGACGGCCGACTTGTTGAGAGCAAAATAAAGGGTAATTTCCGCTTAAAGGGGATACGGTCTACGAACCCTGTGGCCGTAGGCGATCATGTAGAAATAGCTGAAAACACCGGGGGTACGGCCTTTATAACGGCCATTGCCGACAGACGCAACTATATTATACGTAAGTCGCAGAACCTCTCTAAGCAAAGCCATATACTGGCTGCCAACGTAGACCAGGCGTTTCTTGTGGTTACGGTAAAGCACCCGCAGACGTCAACCACGTTCATTGACCGTTTCCTGGCTTCGGCAGAAGCCTATCGGGTACCGGTAATTCTTGTTTTCAACAAAACCGATCTTCTTGATGAGGAGGAGCGGCACTATCAGCAAATGATGGTGAAGCTGTATGAAACGGTAGGGTATGAATGTCATGAGGTATCGGCCTTACAAGAGGAAAACTGTGCTCATGACGATGCTAAGGTGTTGGGAAAAGCCCATTACGGCTGGGAGAGCATGCAATCTTTATATACTCAGCTCAAAGACAAGGTGACGCTTTTAAGCGGTAATTCGGGTGTGGGTAAATCAACTTTAATGAACCTTATCATACCGGAAGCCTGTGCGAAGGTGGCAGAAATAAGTGATGCTCACGACACGGGCATGCACACAACAACCTTTTCAGAGATGCACATGCTGCCGGAGGGGGGGTATATTATAGACACACCCGGTATTAAAGGCTTTGGTACTTTCAATATGGAACCAGAGGAAATATCGGGCTATTTCAGGGAAATTTTCGAGTTTTCACACAATTGTCGTTTTAATAATTGCACGCATACCCATGAGCCTGGCTGTGCAGTGCGCAAGGCAGTAGACGAGCATTATATTGCCGAAAGCCGCTACCAGTCGTATCTTTCAATGCTTGAAGATAAGGAAGAAGGAAAGTATCGCGAAGCCTACTAAGTGCAGACTTCGCGATATTTTTTAGTCAGTGGCTGACTTTTATTTGGCTGATGGTTAGCCTTGCTTTAACCAATTGTTATTGTATATTGGGCCATAAAGCTGGCTCCGGGCAGCAATTGGTTCATTAAATAACGGTCGTGGATGTCGCCTTCAAAGCCTGCGACATCGGCTACACCGTACCAAGGTTCAATACATATGAAGGGAGCGTTCTTACCGTGTGGTGTCCAGATGCCTACGGCAGGGGCTTTAAAGTTGACGCTTATTTCGGTTTCGCCCTTGCTATTAAGCAAATCGATGCGGTGAAGCTGACAGTGATCGATGACTAATGCGTCGTTTTCGAACGAGCTGTCTGTAAAATTCCACATCCCATTTTGGGTTTCTACCGTTTCGTGCCGGGTACTGTCCAGGCATCCTTTTACCGTGGCAAACCGGCGAACAGGATTATTTGTATCAAAGCGTAAACAGCCATGTACAGGCTCTCCCGATTGAATGTCGGGAAGATTAAAGGCCGGATGTCCGCCAATTTGGAAATAAATAGTCTTGTCATCTGTGTTTTCGACATGCCAAATTACGTGTATTCGATTGCCCTCGAGCCTGTAACTTACGGCCAAATTAAATTTAAAGGGGTAGCATTTAAGTGTTTCAGGAGTATCGGTAAAAGCGAAAACAGCTTTCGTTTCGCCTTTTGCCACGAGCTTAAAATTGTTATCTCGTGCAAAGCCATGACGCTCCATCTCATAGGTTTTGCCATTAATGGTGCAGCTTTTATTCCACAAACTGCCCACAATGGGGAAGAGAACAGGTGAGCGTCGTGCCCAGAAGCGTGCGTCGCCCTGCCATAAATATTCCTTCCCACTAGCGTCTTTGATACTCTGTAATTCTGCGCCGTGCTCTGAAATAGCCACACAAAGCTGATTGTTTCTTATTGTTTCCATATGATTTGATTTTTATATTGCAGTATTCTTACCCTTTTATCAATTGGGATTAAGTAAAAAATACCATTTTCGTTTTGTTGGTAAGTTATGGTCTTAAAAAAATAAGGTGAGAATAAAAAGACGGTTTTATTCTATATAAATCTCTGCCGAGCCGTAGCATTTATGATGATTTTCATCATAAACCACACAAAATTGTCCGGGTGCTACGCCATGAATCTTCTCGTCAGAATGGATAATTGCCTTGCCGCCTTCGTCAATAACCTGTTTGTCTGTTGGCTCAATCCATGCCGGGTGATACTCCGGGGTATGGCGAATTTTGAAGGTAATGCGCAACCAATTTGCTGGTATACCATCTGTTTTTTGCTCTTTTGTGGATTCGGGAGCGGCAGTAAGAAGATGAAAATCGTGCACAAAGAAGTCTTTTTTATACGCTGTTTCGGGGTCGTAACCATGACTGACGTAAAGAATATTCTTCGTAACGTCCTTCTTAATAACGAACCAGGGTCCGCCGCCAAGGCCGAGACCTTTACGCTGTCCGATGGTATGGAACCACAAACCCTTATGTTCTCCTATCTTCTTTCCGGTTTCAAGTTCTATAATGTCGCCCGTTTTCTCACCGAGATAACGTCGTACATACTCGTTATAATTAATGTTACCGAGGAAGCAAATGCCTTGCGAATCCTTGCGCTTGGCATTGATAAGGTGCTCGCGTTCTGCAATAATTCTCACTTCATCCTTTACAAAATGTCCGATGGGAAAGATGGCTTTCTGCAACTGCCAGCCGTAAATCTGTGCGAGAAAATCGGTTTGATCCTTCACGGGATCAGGGCTGGTGACGAGCCATTTCATCCCGTTGATAACCTCTGTCTGTGCATAATGGCCCGTGGCAACGAGGTCGTAGTCGTGCCCTTTCTTCTCATAGAAGGCACCAAACTTAATTAAACGGTTGCACATTACATCAGGATTGGGCGTAAAACCTGCTTTAACCTTCTCCATGGTATAACGTGTAACCTGGTCCCAATACTCGTGATGGCAATCAATTACCTGCAAATTGCATCCGTAACGGCGGGCTACGGCCGTTGCCATTTCGAGGTCTTCCTCCGAGTTGCAGTCCCATTCCTCCTTTTCTTCCGGGCCTATTTTGATATAAAAACAATCGGGATGGATGTCCCTTTGTGCAAATTCGTGCACAACAACACTGCTGTCAACGCCACCCGAAAGCAACACGGCAATGCGCTTAGCCTTTAGTTTTTCGTAGTCAATCATGCTGTTTGTTTTCTTCCTTCTGCTCCTGTTCCTTCGTAGTTTCTTGCTTTTCTACCATCTCCTGACGGGCTTTTTGTTGCAGAACAGCCTTGCGTTCTTCCTCCTTTTTCTTCAGTTCCTCCTGATATTTCTTTTCTTCGAGTGCCCGTAAATAAGCCTTTTCTATGGGGTCGTCCACCTTATCCATCTCGCGAAACTTTTGTCGAACGTTCCGCAAATGCTTCTGATCGCGCCTGTATCGTGCGTCTAACATGCGGGCAAAATCAAACGAAGTCACTACGCCTGTACCGTTAGAGTTTGGCAATATGCGTTTCTTTTGCTCGTCAATACCTTCCGTTAGTCGGCTTGATGCGCTTTTCCCCCATACCGTTACTTCTTCTATGCTCTTGCCTGAAGGAATTAAAAATGTGGTATCTCTTACCTCTTTGGGCAGTAATTTCTCAACAAGGTAAGACGAACGATACACGATAAGCGTGTCGAATGTTTCGGGAATGTAGCATATTCCCCTGTAATTGGTAGTGTCGCGGTAGCCTTTTTGGGTGATGACAACGGCGTTACGCAGGGGGACGTGCGTCTCAATGTCGGCCACAACAAGCTTTTTCTTGGGTTGCTCAGCGTCCTGAGCCATGGCTCCAAGCGTGGCCAAGAAGAATAGAATAAAGGTAAATGTTCGCATAATCAGGGGATAAAGATAACGATATTCCTTTGTCATGGCCTAATGAAACAACATTATTTAATGAAGAAAAATACTTATTGGCTGCATCCTTTTTGACATGTCAGGCGGATCAGTCCGCAGTCATGATTTTTTCAATCCGATTTTATACCCTGACAAATTGCTCCCAGTCGTCGCAGAATTCTGCAATATGCTGGTACAGAATATTGGCTCCTTCGCGGGTGAGTGCGCTGTCAGGCAACGGCCCGCTGTTAATAGCCACGGTGAAAATATGTGCTGATGTACCGGCCTTAACACCGAGTGGCGCGTTCTCAACCACAATACCCTCCCAGGGATTAAGATTTCCTGCCTTTCGCAATCCTGTGAGATAGGGGTCCGGATTCGGTTTGCCGTACTTCACATCAAAGGCTGTTGTGATATGCTCGGGGGTGAGAAAGTCGCTGAAATCGTCCATTAAGCGGTTGATTAACTGGCGTTGCGCACTACCCGTAACGATGTTTACAATAAGTCCTGAATCTGTAATCTTCTTCATCAAAGCCTTTACTCCGTCGAAGATTGGGGCATCAGGCAAGCTATGGTACACCCTTGCCTTCTCCTCATACATGCGTTCAGCCTCCTCCTTTGTGATGTCACGGCCCTGCTGTTGCTTTACAAAGCGCATGATGGTCTCAAAGCCACGCGCTCCTTCAGTGGCGTAGGCGTCGGCCTTTGTCATCGTAATGCCGAACTTTTTCATGGATTCTTCCCATGCGATGGCATGGTTAGGCATCGAGTCGTACAGCACACCGTCCATATCAAACAATACGGCTTTAGGGCTAAATACAGGCTTTTCGTTGGGGAAAAGATGAGCAATGCTGTCGTTATATTTGGCAATAGCCTCCTGAATAAGGTTCATAAGAAACATTGTTGATGAAAATATCGACCTCACGAGCCGTCCGAGTTCTGTTCGAACGCCCCTGTGAGGTCGATGGCTTTATGCAATGATGATTTGTCTTTATGACAGGAATCAGCTTCTATTTCTCGTTTGCAAGACGCTCTTTAATGGTCTTGCTCTCTGCCTCGTAGCCCGGTTTGTTGAGCAGTGCAAACATGTTTTTCTTGTAGGCTTCGACGCCAGGCTGGTTGAATGGGTTCACATTCTCAAGCAGTCCACTAATGCCACACGCCTTCTCAAAGAAGTAAATGAGTTGTCCTACGTAGTATTCGTTGAGCTGTGGAACGCTTAAACGCAGGTTGGGAACGCCACCGTCGACATGTGCCAGGCGTGTACCCAGCTCGGCCATCTTGTTTACTTCGTCAACGCGCTTGCCCTCAAGGAAGTTCAATCCGTCAAGATTCTCGTCGTCATGAGGGAACAGAAGCTTACGGTTTGGCTCCTCAACAGAGATAACTGTTTCAAAAATGCTGCGTTCACCCTCCTGTATCCATTGACCCATTGAGTGCAAATCGGTGGTAAAATCGCATGCAGCAGGGAATATTCCCTTGTTTTCCTTGCCTTCGCTTTCGCCGTAGAGCTGTTTCCACCACTCTGCAAGGAAGTGCAGTTTAGGCTGGAAGTTTACTACAATTTCAATTTTTTTGCCTGCCTCTGTGTACAGTGCCTGACGGGTTGCAGCATATTGAGCAGCTATGTTTTCGGCAAAAGGCACGTCCTTTGCCACGGCTTTCTCCATATCTTGTGCACCACGAACCAGTGCCTTTATGTCGAAACCGGCGATGGCAATAGGCAGTAATCCTACGGGTGTAAGCACGGAGAAGCGTCCGCCTACATTGTCAGGAATGACGAAAGTTTTGTAGCCTTCCTTGTCGGCTGCGGCGCGAGCGGCACCCTTATGTGCATCAGTAATGGCAACAATTACGTCCTTAGCCTCTGCCTTTCCGCGCTGTGCCTCACACTGTTTCTTCAATAAACGGAAGGTAAGAGCGGTTTCAGTGGTGGTGCCCGACTTTGAAATATTGATTACACCAAACCTCTTTGTCTTCAGATAATCGGTGAGTTCGGCCAGATAATCTTCGCCAATGTTGTTGCCTGCAAAGAGAATTGCCGGGTTCTTGCCATCGGCAACGAGCCACGAAAAGGCGTTACCCAGAGCCTCAATAACGGCGCGAGCACCAAGGTAAGAGCCGCCAATGCCGGCCACTACCACCACTTCGCACTTGCTTCGCAGCGTGTTTGCGCATGCCTGAACCTCGTCGAGGAAGGCCTCTGTCGTTTCAGAGGGCAGATGAAGCCAGCCTAAAAAGTCGTTACCTGCACAGGTACCATTCTCAAGTGCTTCCTGAGCGGCCCTGGCTTTAGTCTCAAAACCTTCAACAGCACCTTTGGCAAGGAACTGCTTTGCTTTTGTAATGTCTAATGAAATATTCTTCATTGTGTTGTTTGACATTTAGACAGGAATACAAGACATAAAGACAAAAAGAACATATTTTTTTAAGACAGACAGGTAAATATTGATGTTGACATCTTGCCTGTCTAAGCCTTTTCAATGCCATTCTGTGTCTTTTGAAGATGAAATCCCGTCGTTGTTATTTAATGTTATTTTTGTAAAGTCGATACTTTCGTTTAGTCTTCTTTCGAGCCGTCAATCCATTTCTGGATCTCTTCCAATGACGGACGTTCGTAGCCGAGCTTGTATTTCTTGTTTATTTCCGTCATTTTCTGCTGCAGTCCCTGTGCCTTCTGGTCTCTGATGTCCGATATAAGGTTGAAGCCAGCCTTACGCAGAACGTACACCCAGTCTTCGGAAACGCCGAGCTTTGCCCATTCCTTCACCGGGCTTTGCGGCATTTTTACCTCAGGCTTCAGCTGCGGGAAGAGCATCACTTCCTGAATAAACTCCTTGCCTGTCATCAGCATTACCAGGCGGTCTATTCCTATTCCTATTCCCGATGTCGGCGGCATGCCATACTGTAAAGCACGCAGGAAGTCGTAGTCGATAACCATTGCCTCGTCATCTCCCTTGTCTGCAAGTTTCATCTGGTCGACGAAACGCTGTTCCTGGTCAATCGGGTCGTTCAGCTCCGAATAGGCATTTGCCAGCTCCTTGCCGTTGATCATCAGCTCGAAGCGCTCGGTAAGACCGCCTTTAGAGCGGTGCATTTTCGTCAACGGACTCATCTCAACGGGATAGTCAGTAATAAAAGTGGGCTGTATAAAATTGCCTTCACAGAACTCGCCGAAGATTTCATCGATGAGCTTTCCTTTGCCAAAGCTCTCGTCGATACTTTCCATTTTCAGCTTGTTAACGGCAATGTCGCGAATCTCTTCCTCGCCAAGGCCCGTCAGGTCGTAGCCTGTTTTCTCCTTGATGGCGTCGAGAATGGGCAACCTTTTAAACGGAGCCTTGTAGCTTATCACCTTACCGTCGGGATAGGTTACCTCGGGTTTGCCGTTTACGGCCACGCAAATGGTTTCGAGCATCTGCTCGGTAAACGACATCATCCAGTTGTAATCCTTGTACGGCACGTACAGTTCCATGCAGGTAAACTCGGGATTATGCGACTTGTCCATACCCTCGTTGCGAAAGTTTTTGCCTATCTCATACACGCCGTCAAAGCCTCCTACGATGAGCCTTTTGAGGTAAAGCTCAGTGGCTATGCGCATGTACATGTCGATGTTCAGCGCATTAAAGTGGGTGATAAAAGGCCTTGCGCTTGCACCTCCTGCAATAGATTGCAGAATAGGAGTCTCTACTTCCGTATAGCCACGGTCGTCAAAGAAGCGGCGCATGGTGCGCAGCACGGTGGCACGCTTGAGGAAAGTGTCCTTCACGCCGTCGTTCACGATGAGGTCTACATACCTTTGGCGGGCACGTTGCTCGGCATCATCAAACTTGTCGTAGGCCACACCGTCCTTATATTTCACCACAGGCAGCGGCTTAAGCGACTTGGAAAGCAGCCTGATATCCTGCACATGAACCGATATTTCGCCCATCTGTGTTTTGAAAACATAGCCTTTAACGCCTATGATGTCGCCAATATCGAGAAGTTTTTTAAACACTTTGTTGTACAGATCCTTATTTTCTGTGGGGCAGAGGTCATCGCGCGAGATGTACAATTGCACGCGTCCCTTGCCGTCCTGCAGCTCTGCAAACGACGCCTTTCCCATGATTCGCTTGCCCATCAGGCGGCCTGCGATGGTTACTTCGCGCTGTTCATTGTCCTTGAAATTGGCCTTGATGTCGTCGCTTGTGGCGTTTACTACGAACTCTTCGGCGGGATAGGGGTTGATGCCCATGTCGCGAAGCTCCTGTAAACTCTGGCGACGGCCAATCTCCTGCTCACTTAACTCTAAAATGTTCATTGTGTCGTTATATTCGAATTCTGTTATTGTCTAAGGTGCAAATTTACGAAAAAAGAATGAAACTACTGGCTTATTAGTCTTTTTTATGGCCGCCGGCGTACCATTCTTTCTGCAGGAATCGTTATATTTGTAACCGTAAACATACTGCTATGAACATAGAAAAGCAAAAACAGTTGGTCGAACGCGAAGACGGATTGTCGCGTACACTCGGCATGGAATATCTCTCAACGCCCGAGCCTGACACCTGTATGGCGCGTATGAAAGTGAACGAACTGAACCGCCAGCCGTTTGGATTCCTCTCCGGTGGTGCCACACTGGCCCTGGCTGAAAACCTTGCAGGCGTGGGCTCATCGGCACTGTGCCCGGGGAAGATTTGCGTAGGCATAAACGTCAGCGGCAACCATGTGCGCACCGTTGTTGAGGGACAGACGGTGACGGCCTACGGCAAGCTGCAGTTTAAAGGCCATACGCTGCACGAGTGGCAGGTGGATATTAAGGACGAACACGACGAACTGATTTCTACCGTACACGTAACCAACTATATCGTTACGCCTCCGCGTAAGAAGTAAATGGCTGCTACAGGCATTCAATTACTTGCTTTTTGCACAGCTGTTACAATGCTGTAACGGGTGCCCCATGGTGTTACCGTTGCTTTGATGTAACGCCATAGCGATGTTTTAGCGGCTTTTACTTTGCCGTACGTTGATGTTATGCTTTCTCCATGACATGTTTTACACAATTTGTTTGTAAAACAAATTCTGAATTTTAAGCCCTCTGACAGAGAGAGCAAATAGCGTAAAAACTATATATTCCCGGTGCATTAGCCGAAGCCTTGCGATGTGTCGACAGAGGCGTTCCATCAACCTCTTTTTGCCTTTAGCCCACAATGGTGTTGTCTTTACGCTGTAAAGGCGACACCTTTACGATGTAATCGTCTGGCGTTTACGGCATAATCGTCCTGCCTTTACGCCGTAATGATGAATCAAAAGAGCCGTAAAGGCAAATTCGTTACCTTTTCGTTGTTTTGCCATTATTTTCTGCTGTTTTATAAATCGTTGAGAATTAGCCAATTAATAAAATTGTCTGAGAATCGCGTATTGTCAGTCAACGGTCCGCTGTTTTGTAGAAATCGAAATATGAGCACGTTGTTGTAAATTTATTTCAATGCTGTGTCCCTCCGTTGGCTGTAGCCTCTCCTGCCGATGAATATATGATGTTGGCCCTGCTTATCCATGACAGAAGCACGGTTTTACCATCAGAATTTGCCAATAACGATGATGAAATTACGGAATAAAACAAGCAAAAAGGTTAAATAATCATAAAAATAACAGGGGGGGGTAGGGGAGGCAAATGTTATTTTGTCTATATTTGGGGCTGAGCTTTAACAGCGGTTTTACATCCCAATTACATGGTTGGCTGCAAGACATAAGGCTTAAAAATAAATCAAACAAAATAGCTTATGAAAAGAATTTTAGGTTTACTGATGTTGCTGTTGCTGCCTTTCGGTTTGGCAACGGCACAAGAGAAGAACGGTTTTTATGTTGATTTTGGTGCAGGTTTCTCCAATGAGCTGGAGTTTAATTTTGCACAATTAACACCTGGTGTTGGCTATAAGTTCAGTCCTCAATGGGCTGTGGGCTTCCGCACTACAGTTCAAACAACCGACAGTTCGCCTGAAGCCCTTGTTTATACACCCTATGTAAGCTACACCTTTCTGCAATTCGGAAAGTTAGGTATCGGCACCGACGGCATGGTTTCGTTTGCAACAAAGAAGGCCAATGACGACGAAACTATGGACCCTCACTACAAACCTTACAAACCCCCATTTTTTGAAGGTGGTTTGAACGTTGGTGCGACGTATGACGTTTCAAGGCATTTCGGTGTGTTTTTAAAGGGGGTGTTCTTAGGATATAGCAACACCGAGTATACCCATAAGGGTGCTGTCGTGGGCAATGGACGCTTTGTTTTCGATGCCAATTGGCGTAGGGTGATGCTGGGCGCAAGGGTAGTGTTTTAAACTTTAAACAATAATACAATTGTATAAACGATTTCGGGCACGGTTGTTACCGTGCCCGAAATGATTTAAAACCGTTAGGAAGCCTAAGTAAAATGGTGGTTAGCCTTCGCGGAAAAAGTCGAGGGCTTCTTTTATTTCCTCCGCTGTGGCCGTCTGATTGATACGTATTTTACCGATGTCGGCAAGCAGCGTGAAGTTTATTTCGGCTGTGGTGTTCTTCTTGTCGTGCCGCATCAGGTCGATGAGGGCATCGTAATGGTCGCAGGTAATGGGCAGCATGCCGTAGTTTTCGCGGATGAAACGCACCGTCTGGTGTAGCTTTTCGGTGGGGAATCCTGCCTTTTTGGCCGAGAGATAAAGCTCACAGATAAGACCGAAAGCCACGGCATAGCCGTGTAATAACGGTTCGGTGTGCTGTTCGGCAGCATGCAGAAGCGAGAAGCTTTCAAAGGCGTGGCCGAACGTGTGCCCTAGGTTGAGCGACTTACGCAGGCCTTTTTCCAGCGGGTCGGCCTCGACAATGTTCTCCTTTACCTTTACCGACTGCCCCAGCATAGCCTGCAAACGCTTCAGGTCGGGCGTCTGCAGGTTGAAGTTTAACAGCTCGGCCCATGTGGATTCGTTGGCTATCAGGCCGTGCTTCAGCATTTCAGCGTAGCCCGATAACAGGTTGCGCATGTCGAGTGTACGAAGAAATTCGGTGTTGATAATAACGTATTGTGCATCGTTAAAGATCCCGATTTCGTTCTTCAGACCATTAAAATTGATGCCCGTCTTGCCGCCTACGCTGGCATCAACCATCGCAAGGAGTGTGGTTGGCAGGTTGATAAAGTCGATGCCGCGCTTGAAAGTGGAAGCTGCAAAGCCGCCAAGGTCAGTAACCATACCGCCACCAAGGTTAATCAATAGCGAATGGCGCGTGCCCCTTCCTGCCTCCAGCTCGCGCCAGACATGCGTAAGCGATTCTAAGTTTTTGTTGGTATCGGTGGGTGCTATGCTGATAAGGTGTGCCCTTCGCAAACCTAAAAAACGGCTGATAAGCGGCCAGCAATGCTGCCGTGTGGTATCATCGGTCAGTACAAACAGCTGTTCGTGCTCACACTCTGAGATGGCAAGGGCCAGCTCTGTGGCCATATTCTTTGATAAAATTACTCTCTGTTTCATAACATTTCTCTTCTGACGTTCATCACAAATATAAATATAAATGCCTGATTATAGGAGTATTTGCATGAACAAATTAGAACTTTTTAAAACTAATGACATCGTTTTTGCGCACATGAAACGGTTGGTGTGCAGAAAAAGTAAAGGATTAAAGAATTAAAAAATTAAAGGGGCATGTTTAAGATTAAAGAATTGGAGAGTAGAAAAATAAAGGTGAAAAAAGAGGCTGTTAATCTTTTAATTCCTTAATTTTCAGGTATGTTTTTATGTGCCTGCCTCTTATTTTGCCTATCTTTGTTGCCTGATCGTCTCATTGTACAAGAGGCAGGCAGTTGACAAATAGAAACCGTTTCCCAAAGAAAACATGATGAAGAAGATATTGTTTTGTACCATACTGATGTTGGTAACGGTTGCAGCAGCGGCACAGAAGCGAGAAATAACCGGCACTTTACTTGACAAAACCTCTAAAGGGGCGATACCTTTGGTTACCGTTCAGCTGCTGAAGACGGACTCAACATTTGTTACCGGTACAGTGTCTACCGACAGCGGGCGTTTCGTTCTCAACGCACCGGCCAACGAACGCTACCTGTTACGTTTCACAAGTGTGGGCTATCGCACCATCGTACGGCACGTGCAGATGGCGGAAGACCATAATTTAGACATGGGTAGTGTGTCGATGTCGGCCGACGCCATCATGCTGAAAGGAGCACAGATAACGGCTCAGGCACAGAAGGTGGTGCTGAAGGAGGACACCTTTGTTTACAATAGCGCGGCATTTCGCACGCCTGAAGGCTCAACCATTGAAGAGTTAGTGAAGAGGCTCCCTGGTGCACAGGTTGACGAAAGTGGCAAGATAACCATTAACGGTAAGGAAGTAAAGAAGATTCTTGTAGACGGAAAGGAGTTTATGACAGGCGATACAAAGACCGCCTTGAAGAACATTCCTACCTCTATTATAGAGCGTGTGAAAGCCTATGATCAGCAGAGCGACCTGTCGCGTGTGACGGGAATTGATGACGGCGACGAGCAAACGGTGCTCGACTTCGGTACTAAAGCCGGAATGAATAAGGGGCTGATGGCTAATGCCGACGTCAGTGTGGGCACCCGAAGCCGGTATTCGGAACGGCTCTTTGGTGGCTTCTTCAATAAAGATATGCGTGTTTTTGGCATGTGAAGTGCCAATAACGTGAACGACATGGGGTTTGGATGGCCGGGCGGTCGCTTTGGCGGAGGCCGTAACGGACTGAACGCAACGAAGATGGCAGGCGTTAATTTAAACTATGAAAAGAAAGACAAGCTGAAAGTTGATGGGAGCTTACGATGGAATCATAACAATGGTGACGTGTATAGCAAACAGGCTACAGAGAACTTTGTAAGCACGAGAGGGGCGTTCTCAAACAGCATAAACCAGAACTTTTCGCGCGGTAACAGCTTCAACGGTCAGGCACGAATAGAGTGGACTCCCGATACAATGACGAACCTCATATTTCGTCCTTCCATGAGCTTCAGCACTAATGACGGTTTGTCAAACCGACGTTCTGCCGCTTTCAATGTTGACCCTTATGCTTATGTTTCCGACCCGTTGAGTGCTGCATCGCTGGCTGCACTTGCAAGCGACAGCCTGGTAGTGAACTCGGGAATACGCAATAACATCAGTTACAGCAGGTCGAAAACGTTCGGCATGATGGCACAGCTGAACCGCAGGCTGAGCCGTAACGGGCGAAACGTTACGCTGTGCGGTGACGTGGATTACACCGATGGCGATGCACGGGACTTGTCGGTAAACAACGTTCATCTGTACATGATACGGGACGTTTCGGGCGCCGACTCGACCTATCAAACCAATCGTTATAGTTTGACACCGGGCACAAAGTGGGACTATAGCCTGCAAACCACTTACAGTGAACCCTTGTGGAAGGGCGTATTCCTGCAGATGAGATACAAGTTTCGTTACAGTTACAACAAGAGTAACCGCTCAACTTACGACTTCTCAAACCTTGGAGAGAACTATTTTGCCGGTGTAGAAGCGGGGTATCGGCAGTGGAACGGCTACCTCGACAGGCTTGCACGTCCGTACACTTCTTATTTAGACAACAACCTAAGTCGCTTTTCTGTGTACAGGAATTATACACATACAGCAGAGCTTATGCTGCGTGTGATTCGGTCCAAATGGCGTTTGAACGCGGGTATCATGATGCAACCACAGCACTCCCGCTATATACAGCACTATCAGGGCTTGTCTGTTGATACTACGCGTAGCGTGTTTAATGTGTCGCCTACGCTCGATTTTCGTTACAAATTCAGTAAAGTAAGCAACCTTCGTATTAATTATAAGGGTATGACATCACAGCCTGGAATATCGCAGCTTCTGGCCATTACAGACGATGCTGACCCGCTGAATATCTCGACAGGAAACCCTGGACTGAAGCCCGCCTTTACGCAAAGTCTGCGCCTGTTCTACAACGGTTATTCTGAAAAAAACAGGCAGGCCACGATGACCTTTCTTGATTTCTCAACAACCAACAATGCAATAAGTAATAAAGTAACCTATAACGAGGCTACCGGCGGACTGCTGACGCGTCCCGAAAACATCAATGGCAACTGGAATCTGCACAGTGCTTTTATGCTCAATACGCCGCTCGATTCGGCTGCTCGCTGGAGCGTGAACAGCTTTACCAATATCAATTATGCCAACAATGTAGGTTATGTGAGCTTGACACGGCGGGCTGATTCGCAGAGGAATACGACACGCGACATGACCCTTGGCGAGCGTTTGTCGGGCAGTTTTCGTAACGACTGGCTGGAGGTTGAGCTGAACGGAGCCGTTGATTACCGCCATACGCGCAGCGAACTGCAACGTACAGCCAACCTCGATACGTGGCAATACAGTTATGGAACAAACATCAGTGTGACGGCTCCATGGGGCACTTCGCTGTCGACAAGCCTGAATATGAACAGCCGTCGCGGCTATACCGACAAGTCGCTTAATACGAACGAACTGATATGGAACGCCCAAATCTCACAGGGTTTCCTAAAGGGAAAGTCTCTGGTGATGATGTTACAGTTCTATGATTTGCTGCAAAGGCAGAGCAACATAAGTCGTTCGATAACTGCCTCCATGCGCAGCGATACCGAGTATAACGCCATAAACAGCTATGTAACGCTGCATGTAAATTATAGGTTAAACCTGTTTGGTACGAAAGAATCGCGCAGGGGGATGCCGGGACCAGACTTTGGACCAGGCGACCGTAAAGGCCCGCGGGGTGGCTTTGGTGGTGGCAGGCCTCCGCGTGGATTTAATCCTTTAATCCATTAATCTTACCTGCAGCCTGTTGCTCGTCATCTTTAATTCTTTAAATTTTTAATCCTTTACTTTTAATTTATTCCTTTAATTCTTTGATCTTTTAATTTTATTTTTTACCTTTGCAACCGTTTGATTTTAAGTTGCAATGAGAGTTTCGGGAAATCA
>CALIIG010000114.1 GCA_938018155.1 uncultured Prevotella sp. | reverse complement strand
GGGCAGCATTCAAAATGCGTTCCGGCATGGGTGCCCAAGCACCGTCCTTACCAAATAACGGTTCTCCGTTACGAAGCTGCTCCGCAGCTCTCTTGTAATCAATTTCTTGGTTGTCCATAAAAAAACTGTGTCAGACCATTTCTTATTGTAGCCTGACACAGTTTACTTTACACTCTTTAATGTTGTTTTGTATTAGCAAATCCGACGAGAACCGTCACTAATGATAACATCAATTGATACTGGTTCATGACCATATTTTACTGCAAACTTAGCCTTTGCGTCTGTAATAAACTTGTCGTACAACTCTTCTTTAACAAGGTTTATGGTGCAACCTCCGAAACCACCTCCCATGATTCTACTGCCTGTTACCCCATTTTCTTTTGCCAAGTGATTTAAGAAATCAAGCTCTTCACAACTCACTTCGTATTCCTTACTAAGTCCCTCGTGGGTCTCATACATCTTTTGGCCTACAACTTCGTAGTTTCCCTTTTCCAAGGCTTCGCAAACAGCCAGTACTCTGTCTTTCTCACCTAAGACATAATGAGCGCGTTTATAGTCTTCTTCTGATACCTTTGGCTTAACAGCTTCTAAGTCTTCCCATGTAGCATCGCGTAGAGTTTCAAATTTACGATCAGGGAAATGTTCATCCAAAGCTTTAACTACGTTCTCACACGATTTGCGTCTATCATTATAAGGCGAACCAACAAGCTCGTGCTTTACTTTTGAATTGAGCAGTACAAGTTTATAGCCTTTGGGCTCCCATGGGTAGTATTCGAACTCGCGACTACGACAGTCTAATCGCATTAATTTTCCCTTCTGTCCGAACACTGATGCAAACTGGTCCATTATGCCACAATTTACACCAACGTATTTATGCTCTGTTGCCTGACCAGCTAATGCAATATCCCATTTTGAAATTTTGTCGTTTCCAAACAGGTCGTTTAAGGCAAATCCAAAACAGCATTCAAGAGCCGCGCTCGAAGACATTCCAGCTCCTAATGGAACATCGCCAGCAAATGCGGCGTTAAATGGTTTGACGTCAACCCCAAGTGCCATCATTTCTTTACAAATACCAAAGATATATCGTGCCCATGTTGCGTCCGGACCTTTCGGATCGTCCAGTTTAAAATGGCACATATCTTTTAGATCTATTGAGTATATATTGCAACTTTGATGACCATTGGGACGAATTTCAACCATAATTCCTTGTTCAACAGCTCCTGGAAATACAAAACCCCCATTGTAATCGGTATGTTCACCAATGAGGTTTATACGCCCAGGAGAGGCATAAATGTTCCCGGTTTTACCATCAAAGTGCTTTATAAAGCGGCTTCTTACAAAATTTATATCCATGTTTTTGGGTTTAAAGGTTATTTGGTTCATATTAATTAAGGTGTAGCTTTTAATAGTTTAATTATTTACTTACACCAAAATGATATATTGTTGTTTGCTTATATTGTTCTCCAGGACTTAGAGTAACTGATGGGAAATAAGGATGATTTGGAGTGTCGGGGAAGTGTTGACACTCTAAACAAATGGCTGAACGTCGTGGATATGTTGCACCATGGTTCCCTTTTATTCCATTTAAAAAGTTGCCTGTGTATAATTGAACTCCTGGCTCTGTGGTATAAACATCCATGGTTCGTCCACTTAAAGGTTCATGAACTTTGGCTGCAAGACTCAGCTCCCCTTCTTCTTTCTTGTTCAAAACAAAACAATGGTCATATCCTGAACCATTTTTAATTTGTATATCTTCAGCCTCGATATCTCTACCAATAGGTTTTGCAGTTCTGAAATCGAATGGTGTTCCTTCAACCATTCTTATTTCTCCTGTTGGAATTGATGTTTCATCTATGGGTAGATAATAATTGGCATTAAGCTCCAAATCTACATTATCAATGGTTGGGGTAGGGTTATTTATACCTGCTAATGCAAAGAAACCATGATGTGTAAGATTAAGAATGGTTTGCTTATTGGTACATGCAAGGTAAAATATTTGAAGGTCGTTGTTATCCGTCCATGTATATTCAACGGTTATTTTAAGTTCGCCTGTGTAACCTTCTTCGCCGTAGGCCGAGATATAATGTAACACTAAAGTTTTTTCGTTCATCAATTCTGCATCCCACACACGGTCGTTAAATCCCTTTTTACCTCCATGTAACGAGTTTGGACCATTGTTTACTGGTACGCAGTATTCTTTGCCACGAAGTGTGAATTTTCCCTTAGCAATTCGATTACCATATCGTCCTATGATTCTTGAAAGGTAAGGTTCGGGCGAATTAATAACATCTTCGATGTTGTCATGCCCCATAATAACGTTTGCCCTATTGCCGTTCTTGTCAGGAACCATAATGGCAACAATAGCCCCTCCGTAGTTCGTGATGGCAACTTCATTGCCTTGGGCGTTACGTAAAATAAAAAGATCGGTCTTTTTTTTATTGATCGTAGTCTGAAAGTCTTCTCGCTTCAGACCACATGCGTTTGGTGTTTCTGCAGTGTTCGTCATGTGAGTAAGTTTTTAGTTATCATCTTGATATTTGCAAAGTAAAGAAAAATAAACGATAACTGCAAAATAAAACTTATAAATAATTAAAGCTTGAAATGTTAAAAAACATTTAATGCAAGTAGGTCGGCAACAATATAACTGGAGCCGCCAATAAATATAAAGTCATTATTTGTTGCTTCCGAAATAGTTTTCTGATAAGCGTCAGCTACACTTGTGTATTTCGTTCCTGATAAATGATGCGCCTCTCCTGTTCTTGCAATGATATCCACGGGAATAGCTCGTTTTGTTGATGCCTGCGTCCAATAATATATTGCATTCTTGGGTAAAAGGCTCATTACCGTGTTAAGATCCTTGTCGTCTACCATCCCGAATACGATTCGGAGGTTTCGGCATTCTATCGATTTAATTTGTGGTGCCAACCATTGCCATCCTGCTACGTTATGTCCTGTGTCGCAAATAACGAGTGGAGCGGTACGTAATTGTTCCCAGCGGCCGTGCAATCTGGTTAGTTTTGTAACATCCTTAAAGCCTTCTTCTACATTATCATGTGAGATATTAAAGGTTTTCCGTAATAATATAATGGCTTTCAATACGGTATTAGTATTCCGTTCCTGATAGTTGCCGCCTAACTCGCCATGCAATTTTCCGAAATGTCGGGTTGTGTAATCACACCCACCAGTAGGGCAGGAATATGACGAAATAACCTCTGGCTCTTCTACGGCAAAGATGATGGGGGCATTACATTCTACTGCCTTTTGTTTAAATATGGGGCGAGTTTCTGGCACAGTTTCACCAACAACAACAGGTATTCCCTGCTTGATGATTCCTGCTTTTTCTCCTGCAATAAGAGCAAGGGTGTTGCCAAGGAATTGCGTGTGGTCAAAACTGATGTTTGTAATTATAGATAATGTGGGGGTAATAATGTTTGTACTGTCGAGTCTTCCTCCTAATCCCACTTCAATAACAGCCACATCAACCTGTTGCTCTTTAAAATACAAAAAGGCCAGGGCTGTTGTCAATTCAAAGAATGAAGGGTGCAATGTCTCAAAGAAATCGCGCTCGTTTTTAACAAATTCTATTACACGTTGCTCTGATATAGGCTCTCCATTTACACGGATTCGTTCTCTGAAGTCGACGAGGTGTGGCGATGTATATAAGCCTACCTTATATCCGGCACTTTGGAGAACGGCAGCAAGGGTATGCGAACACGATCCTTTGCCGTTTGTCCCAGCTACATGAATTGTTTTGTAGCTGGCATGAGGGTGACCAAAATATTCGTCGAGTTTATGGATTGTATATAGTCCGGGTTTGTAAGCAGTGGCACCAACATGTTCGAAGACGGGTGTACTGTTAAATAAATATTGTACAGTTTCCTGATAAGTCATTTTTATAATGTATAATGAAAATAAGCCAGTCAATTCATCTGATGGTTCAAATGATTGACTGACTTAACTTTCTTCTAAATATCTAATAGATTCTAATTAAAATAGTTTCTAAATTTCTCGAAGATGCTTTTCTTTGTGGCAGTGTCTCCTTTAAAGTTATCGCTATTTTTCATTTCTTCGATATGTTTATGTTCTTCTTTTGATAGAGTCTTAGGAACAAAGACGCTCATATTGACAATTAAATCGCCAATGCCCGAACCATATCCCTTAATGGCTGGTAAACCCTTACCACGTAAGCGAACTGTTTTTCCAGGTTGAGTTCCTGGTTCAATCTTAAGTTTTATATTTTTATTGTCAATTGTTGGAATCTCGGCTTCGCCACCTAAAGCTGCCGTAGGGAAATCGAGGAGCAAATTATAGATGATATCTTGCTTATCGCGAATGAAAATTTCGTCTTTTTCTTCTTCAACCAGTACCTGAATATCGCCAGGGACTCCGTTATGAGGACCTGCATTGCCTTTGCCGTGAACGTTAACAACCATACCTTCTTCTACTCCTGCAGGTATATTTATTTCGATCACCTTTTCACCTTTCACAATGCCACTTCCATCACAAGCCTCGCATTTATTTTTAATAATGGTACCTTCCCCATGACATGTGGGGCATTCCGATTGTGTGGTCATTATACCAAACATCGATTTTACGGTGCGGTTTACAACACCCGAGCCTTTGCAGGTAGGACATGTCTCTGGTTTACTGCCGCTTTCGGCACCTGTGCCGTTACACTTTTCGCAAGTAACGTCTTCGCGAACCTTAAATTTCTTGGTTACACCGCTTGCGATATCTTGGAGAGATAGTTTAACCTTTAATCGTAGATCCGCGCCGCGAAACACCCGCTGTTGCGCACCACCTTGTGCTCCTCCAAAGCCTCCAAAACTGCTAAAATTTCCAAATCCGCCACGTCCTCCAAAAATATCGCCGAATGCAGAGAAAATATCGTCCATATTCATCTCAGCTCCAAAACCACCAAAGCCGCCACCTTGTGGTGCATCAAAGCCAAACTGGTCGTATTGTGCACGCTTGTCGGCATCGTGTAAAACTTCGTAAGCCTCAGCTGCTTCTTTAAATTTGTTTTCAGCTTCCTTATCTCCTGGATTGCGATCAGGATGGTATTTAATGGCTAATTTGCGGTAAGCAATTTTTATATCATTTTCTGAAGCACTTCTGTCAACACCAAGCACCTCATAATAATCCCTTTTGGTTGCCATTTTATCGTTTCAATATTTACTAAGTTAATTTCTGGAAAAAAGGTTTTAAAAAGGATGGCAAACCTTATTGTCCTACTGCAACTTTCGCGTGACGGATTACCTTATCGTTAAGGGTATAGCCTGTTTGGATACAATCAACTATCTTTCCTTTCTTGTCGTTGCCAAGGCCAGGAACCATAGCTATGGCTTCATGGTAATCGGTATTGAAGTCTTTATCTTTCGTATCCATTTTCTTAACGCCGAGACTCTCAAGGATTTTAATGAACTTATTATATATCATTCTTACTCCCTCTTTTATCGCCTTTGGGTCATCACTTTTGTCAGCAAGTGCACGCTCAAAGTCGTCTAGAACAGGAAGAATCGTTGATACAGTTTTCTCACTACCATTTAAAATAAGGTCAGCTTTTTCCTTAAGCGTCCTCTTTTTGTAGTTCTCAAACTCAGCTACAGAGCGTAAATACTTATCTTTTAAAGTGTCAAGTTCGTCGGTTACTTTCTGCTTAATGTCATTCTCATGGCCTTCGTGCGCTGCATCATCTTGATGACACGAACCGCAATGGCCCTGACATGCTTCGTCATGGTTATAGTTTCCTGCAGCCTCTTCGTCATGTGTAGCATGGTTCTTATGAGCATTGTTACACTCTTTCTCATGTAAAGTATGTGTGCCCTCAACCTTTATCCTTTTCTCTTTTGTTTCTTTCTCTGTCATAATAGGTAATTTGTGTGTTTTATGTCAGTCCTACAAAAGGTGTGCCATTTATTATGTTATTAATGACCCACTTTGTTATTTTTACATATTATACATTTTGAGCTTTTGTTCCTTTATTTGCTCATCGTGAATGTATTCCTCGTATGGTATCATCTTGTCAATGATACCATTAGGCGTAAGTTCTATAATACGGTTAGATACTGTACTGATAAGTTCCAAGTCGTGACTTGAGAAAAGAATATTTCCTTTAAACGCTATTAAATTATTGTTAAACGCCTGAATCGACTCCATATCGAGGTGGTTGGTTGGATTATCTAAAATGAGGCAGTTGGCATTTTGTAATTGCATGCGGGCAATCATACAGCGCATTTTCTCACCTCCCGACAGAACGTTAACCTTCTTCTCAACTTCTTCCTGACGGAAAAGCATACGACCAAGGAACGCTTTCATCGTTACCTCGTTGCCTGGACCGTATTGGCTGAGCCAATCGACAAGGTTAAGGTCGCAGTTAAAGAATGGGGTGTTATCAAGGGGCAGGTATGCTGTGGTTATAGTTACGCCCCATTTGTATGTACCTGCTTCTGGTTCTCTGTTGCCATTTATTATTTCAAACAGAGCGGTCATGGCCTTTGGGTTGTGGCTTAAGAAAACAACTTTCTGACCTTTCTCTATATTAAAGTTTACGTTATCGAAGAGAACAGTTCCGTCTT
>CALIIG010000113.1 GCA_938018155.1 uncultured Prevotella sp. | reverse complement strand
ACATCGCTTGATGTCCCAGCATAGGTAACGTAGAGATAATTGGTTTGAGCGGGATACTCTGCAGCCAGTGTATCAATCTGCTTTACAACGGGAAGTATACCGTAACGCTTCCTTAAGTTCCTCACAACAAGCAAGGCCTGGTGCATGTTAGGATAGTCGTTTTCGAGATTTAAGGCACGTGCTATCTGGAAATCAGTAAAGCCATATACCTTCGCATCGCGCAAAAGGCCGGCATCTACCGTGTTGACGTTATGACGCTTCAGTTGTTCGTCAATATCGATAATGTGCTTGAGCTTGTACAAGAACCAGCGATCAATCTTGGTTAAATCGTGTATCTGGTCAACCGTATAGCCCTTGTGCATGGCTTTTGAAATAACAAACACACGCTTATCTGTGGGTTCTTTCAGAGCCTCGTCAATGCAAGGAATCTCCAATTCTTTATTTTCTACGAAGCCATGCATACCTTGTCCTATCATGCGCAGGCCCTTTTGGATAGCCTCTTCAAAGTTACGACCAATGGCCATAACCTCACCAACCGACTTCATTGAGGAGCCAAGCTCCTTGTCTACGCCATGAAACTTCGACAAATCCCAACGTGGAATTTTACAAACCACATAATCAAGGGCAGGCTCAAAGAACGCAGAGGTTGTTTTAGTAACCGAGTTTTTCAAATCGAAAAGCCCATAACCCATACCCAATTTTGCTGCAACGAATGCCAGAGGATAGCCTGTTGCCTTGGACGCAAGCGCAGAACTGCGGCTCAATCGTGCGTTAACTTCAATTACCCTGTAATCTTCTGAATTAGGGTCGAAAGCGTATTGTACGTTACATTCGCCAACAATTCCGATGTGTCTTACTATCTTAATGGAGAGCGCACGCAGCTTATGATACTCCGAATTGGAAAGCGTTTGCGAAGGGGCTACCACTATCGACTCACCGGTATGGATGCCAAGGGGGTCGAAATTCTCCATGTTGCAAACCGTAATGCAGTTGTCATACTGGTCGCGTACAACCTCATATTCAATCTCTTTCCAACCTTTTAAGCTCTTCTCTACGAGCACCTGGGGAGAGAAAGAGAACGCCTTTTCACATATTTTATTAAGTTCTTCGTCGTTGTTTGCAAAGCCCGAGCCAAGCCCTCCTAATGCGTAAGCAGCGCGGATAATGACAGGATAACCCAGGTCGTGCGCCGCTTTTACAGCCTGTTGCAGGTCTTCACATGCCTCGCTTTTGATGGTTTTAACCTGTATTTCGTCTAATTTTTCAACGAAACGCTCGCGGTCTTCCGTATCCATTATGGCCTTAACGGGTGTACCTAACACCTTCACGCCATACTTATCAAGTATGCCATTCTCGTATAATTCCACGCCACAGTTAAGTGCTGTCTGTCCTCCAAAGCTCAACAATATGCCGTCGGGATGCTCTTTTTTAATCACACGCTCAACAAAATAAGGCTGAACAGGGAGAAAGTATATTTGGTCGGCAACACCTTCTGATGTTTGAACCGTAGCGATATTAGGATTGATTAGCACCGTCTCGATACCTTCTTCGCGCAGAGCTTTCAACGCCTGGGACCCCGAATAATCAAATTCTCCTGCCTCGCCTATTTTGAGTGCGCCGGATCCTAACAGCAAAACCTTTTTAATATTTTGATCTTTCATAGATTTACTTACGATTGTTTCCTTAGCTTTGAATTACGATCTCAAATTAAATTCATTAAGCGTTCAATGCCTCAATAAACTTATCAAACATAAACTCTGTATCGACAGGGCCCGAACATGCTTCCGGATGGAACTGAGAAGAAAACCATGGATTAGACTTGTGTTTGATGCCTTCGTTAGAACCATCGTTCATATTGATAAAGAGTTCCTCCCAATCTTTGCCAAGAGTTGTGGCATCAACGGCATACCCATGGTTCTGCGAGGTTATGTAACACTGGTTGGTTCCTACAAGACGTACAGGCTGATTATGTGAACGATGGCCGTATTTCAGCTTGTAAATATGGGCTCCCGCAGCCTTGCCTAAAAGCTGATTGCCCATACAAATGCCACAAATTGGCTTACGAGAAGAGCTGATTTGCCTGCGAATTACATCAACGGCTTCCTGACATGTATCTGGATCGCCCGGACCATTAGCCAAAAAAAGCCCGTCAAAATCCATATTAGTATAATCATAATTCCATGGAACGCGGATTACTTCCACACCCCGATTAAGCAGGCAACGGATGATATTGGCCTTAACTCCACAGTCAACGAGCACGACTTTCTTTCCTGCTCCTTCCTGGTATCTGATAACCTCCTTGCACGAAACTTTTGCAACGAAGTTCACTCCTTCATAGTCTGTCTGGAACATTTCATCAGGAGCGTCATCGAAAACAATGCTTCCCTTCATCACTCCATGCTCACGAAGCACTTTGGTTAGCTCACGAGTGTCGATACCTGTAACGCCAGGGACGTGTTCTCGCTTTAGCCATTCGCCCAGACTTTCGACAGCATTCCAGTGGCTATATTGCTCACTGTAATCGGAACAAACCACTGCAGACACGTAAATTTTGTCGCTTTCCATAAAGGCAGGCAGCCCATTTTCTTCAAAAGTAAAGGGTGGAACCCCATAGTTACCAAGCAAAGGGTAGGTAAATACAAGAATCTGGCCCGCATAAGAAGGGTCAGTAAGCGACTCAGAATAGCCCATCATGGCCGTGTTGAACACCACTTCACCACCAACAGCATGCTCATATCCAAATGACTTTCCATGGAATTTTGTTCCATCAGACAATACCAAGGTTACGTTCTTCATCTTATATTATCTCGTCTAATAAGGTTTTTTGTCGAATGATTGTTCTACATAATTAATGAAAGCCTGATTGCAAAGCCTTGTCCCACCGGGCGTAGGATAGTTCCCTGAGAAGTACCAGTCGCCCTGATTATGAGGTATTGCCTTATGCAAACCTTCCAAAGACTGGAACACTATTTCAACAGGGGCAACCATATCGTGGGGTCGAAGCATCGCAACAAGCCTCTCATTGATCTCCTTTACTGTAAAAGGCTTGTAGATATTCTGTACACGATTAACCATCATTGCTTTGGGTTTCTTCAGCTCTTCCTGGCAAGCCTTGTAGGTTTCATGTAGCAAATATTCCATGTTTCTGTCGTGAACAAGACTGATTACAGCCCTAAACACGCAGAATTCTTCCAACCTTGGCATGTCGATGCCATAATAATCAGGGTATCTTATTTGTGGAGCAGAGCTTACGATTACGATTTTCTTTGGATGCAAGCGGTCCAAAATGTGGAGAATACTCTTCTTTAATGTCGTTCCCCTTACGATGCTATCGTCTATAATTACTAAATTATCCTCACCTGGTTGCAGGCTTCCGTAGGTTACATCATAGACATGAGCCGCCAGGTCATCGCGCGCACTCCCTTCAGTTATAAACGTACGGAGTTTTATATCCTTCCATGATACTTTCTCCGATCTTACTTTAGCTTTCAGAATTTTCTCCAATTCCTCATGCGAAGGATGATGTCCAAGGCCCTGAATTGCTTTTATTTTCTGTTCGTTTACATAGCTTTGAAGACCATCAATTAATCCGTAATAAGCCACCTCGGCAGTGTTCGGAATAAACGATAGCACCGTATGCTCTGTGTCATAATTAACTGCACGCAATATATCCGGCGTTAATTGTTCGCCCAATTGTTTGCGTTCTTTGTAAATATCCTGGTCTGAACCACGCGAGAAATAAATGTGCTCGAATGAGCATGCCGCATTCTTTCCCTTGGGAATAATCTCTTCAATAGCAACCTCTCCGCTGCTACGAACAATCAACGACGTGCCAGGGATAAGCTCTTTTATGTCTTCATATTCGAGGTCAAAGGTGGTTTGTAGCACCGGTCGCTCTGATGCGAGCACTACAATTTCGTCATTTTTATAATAATATGCAGGACGAATGCCATTAGGATCTCGCATGGCGAACATCTCTCCGCTGCCTGTTATTCCACACATTACGTAACCACCATCAAACTTATTCATCGTAGTTTTCAGCACATTCTCCATGCGAACATGCCGGTCTATGTAATCAGTGACACCGGTTCCTGTAAGTCCTTGTGCAGTTGCCAATTGGAAATTGCGTTCAACTTCTCTGTCAAGTCTGTGCCCCATCAGCTCCAGGGCAATGTAAGTATCGCTGTAAATTCGCGGATATTGGCCCTGAATAGTAAGACATTCAAACACTTCGTCAACATTTGTCATATTGAAATTACCGCAAATACAAAGGTTTTTGGCACGCCAATTGTTCCTGCGGAGGAAAGGATGCACGTATTTTACTCCACACTTTCCAGTTGTAGAGTAACGCAGATGCCCCATATACAATTCGCCTGCAAAGGGTAATTCGTCGTAGTCATCAATATCGACGCCTCCTTCTTTCATCGCCTGCCTGATTTGTTTATGGGCTGACCCAAATATCTCTGTGATGGCGTTAGCTCCCTCTGCGCGTTCACGGAACATGTATTCATGGCCTGGTCTGACTCCAAGTTTGACGGAAGCTATCCCCGCTCCTTCTTGTCCGCGGTTGTGTTCCTTCTCCATCATCAGATAGAGTTTGTTGAGACCGTACTTCCATGTACCGTATTTCTTCTGGTAATAGCTCAATGGTTTAAGGAGCCTTACGAGAGCTACGCCACAGTCTTCGTGGATATTGTTTTCCATATCAGGTGGTATTCATATAAAAATGAGATAATCATACGTAATTCCAATTGACGTGCTGATTATCTCATTCCACATATTTTTGTATTTCTCTATTATCTTATGTTGTTAGCTCTTATTTGCGTACGATATTCATTACAAGTGAAGCTAACGACGTTATAACTCCTAAGAACGAGAACCAAAGCGTGGTGCTGCTTCCTATAACCGAGTTATTCGCTTTCACATTATTAGGCTGAACATACACGATATCATTTTGTTGCAAGTAATAATAAGGTGAATTGAAAAGGTTTGCATCATTTAAATTCAAACGGTGTACACTTTTTTCACCCGTCGAATCTTCACGAACAAGTAACACATTATCCCGTTTACCATAGATAGTAAGGTCGCCAGCCTGAGCCAATGCTTCAATAATGTTTATTTTTTCAGTCGACACTGGCACAACCTTTGGTCCCCCTACTTCACCGATTACCGTTACATGATAGCTCGAAGTACGCACTGTTACTATCGGCTTTTCGGTTTTTGCAAGGAAAGGTGTAACCTTTTCCTTTATCATATCCTCACATTCTGTCTTAGTTAATCCGGCAACATGAAGACTGCCAACAATCGGGAAATTAATACAACCATCGTTATCAACAAGGTAGCCTTGCAAAGAACTGCTGCCCGAACTCATCTGTCCTGAACTGCCGACCCGTCCGTTTACGGTTAAATTAAAGGGAGCAGAAACCTCTGGATTCGTTGTTAACACAGTAATTATAAGTTCATCTTTGGGCATGATCCTTGCGTCATAAAGGCCCTTTGATGCCGCAAGACTAATAGTATCTATATTTTGAAAGTAAGCAATATGCCTGGTACTTCCACAACTCCCCATCAAGCACACAATTGCAAATAATAAAAAGGGGACTATCAACTTTTTCATTTTCCTGCAGGATTGAAATTTATACGGCCACAAAGTTAATGCTAATTTTCCATTGATGCAAACAAAAACATTGAAAAGCCATGATAAATTTTGCCTGCCCGCAGGTTTTAATTACATTTGCATGAAATAAGATACGCAGATGAATAAGGTGCTATTAATTTATACTGGCGGGACTGTCGGCATGGGGCAGAACCCGATAACGGGGACGTTAGAGCCTTTAGACTTTAATCATTTAGAGGATTCTATGCCTGAGTTTAAATTAATAAAGACTCACATTGACATTTATCAGTTCACACCTCCCATTGATTCAAGCGACATCTCGCTCGAAAAATGGGCGCAATTAGTACGCATTATTTCAACCAATTACAACCATTACGACGGCTTCGTTATTCTGCACGGTACCGATACTATGGCTTATACGGCATCGGCTTTATCGTTTATGCTCGAAAACCTTACGAAGCCGGTTATCCTTACTGGTTCGCAATTGCCAATAGGACAACTTCGCACTGATGGCAAGGAAAACCTGATAACGAGTATAGAACTGGCTTCATTGAAAGATGAAAAAGGGCATGCACGCGTTCCCGAAGTGTGCATTTACTTCAGCGGAAGATTGCTCAGAGGTAACCGTGCTACAAAAATAAACGCCGATGGTTTCTATGCTTTCGATACCTTTAATTATCCTCATCTGTGCGACGCGGGGGTTACATTTGCGTTCAACGACCACAGTATTCTGAAGCCCGACTTTTCAAAACCCATGGTGCCTCATACGGCAATGAACCCGGATGTCGCTGTTTTCAGTCTGTTTCCAGGCATACAAGAGAGTGTTGTCAGGGCCATATTACAGGTGAATGACGTCCGTGGCATTGTAATGCGAAGCTTTGGAAGCGGCAATGCCCCGCAATGTTTATGGTTCAAACGCTTGCTTGCCAACGCATCAAAACGGGGTGCTGTTATTGTAAATATTAGCCAGTGTGTGGCAGGCAGCGTTGAAATGACACGCTATAACACAGGGTATCAGCTGCAAAATACAGGCATTGTGTCGGGCTACGACAGCACCGTTGAAGCAGCTATAACCAAGCTTATGTTCCTCCAGGCGCAATATAGCGACCCTAATGTTATAAGAAAGCTGATGAATACATCGCTTGCTGGCGAGCTGACTAAATAATTTTTTGATTGTCTCCCCACCCTACACCTTATTATATTATATAGTGAAGGTGCACTATTTTGCACTTTTGCAACCATTCAACTCGCTTTTATCGTTATAAAAAACAAAGTCGAGGACGGATAAAAGCAACCCTATACAGAAAAGTAATCCGCCGAGCCAGGCCGCCCATGATGTAGAACTACGCAAGAGAACAGACACTAATCTACTGGCAATTTCGTTTCCGTTAACTACCAATCCTTCGGTAGCCACAACAGTTTTATCGTTTACAGCATCACCGTATGGCATGCGCCAGAAGGAGAAAACTCTTTTACCTTCTGTATCTTTATCTATGAAAAACGTTACCGTATCGCCTTTGTGTAAATAACATTTCCTTACCTTAAATGCCGGAGGATAAAGTAAAAAGGCAAAATAATTAATGTCATATCCCTGCCAATATACGGTTGCTGTGTCTCCTTTTAACCTGAAATTTATTTCTCTGTCATAGCGTCCGTTCAAAATTATAACCTGATTTATAACGCCTGTACAACGGGGTAAATCCTTATTTACAGCTGTCACCCCAATACCGTAAAACGTAACTGCTGCAACAATTGCACCAACAAAACATACTACCTTTGCCGGAATCCCCAATATTGAGTAAACGGTCTTTCCTCGAAATAGATATTTCATTTTTATGATAGTTTTACTTTAACTGATTCAGTACACCCTTCTTGAATATGGATGAGATAAAATATACAGAAACAAAATTACGGATAATATTTGAAAGCGGCTTGTCATGTAAACAAGAATTAAGCCTTTTCATTACAGCATATAACAATAATATTAACGTCGTTTGGCCTGCACGGTAACATCAATACATCGTAAAGCTCATGTTGCGACGGCCGTCAGCAGCGCGTACGACGGTCGTCACACCCATTGTCCGACGGCTGCCGAACACGCTGCTGACGGCCGTCGAACGATGAACATTACGCAAATAACCCGGGAACAAAAACCTTGAAACATCACAACAATACATCCGTCTGCCGAAGACCTTACGTCGTTACCATCCCATATGCTTCCTGTTATTTTAACATGAATACTACTCCTATATCATCTTTTTTTTGGTAACTTTGCACATCAACAAAACCCTTGTCAATGGATAAAAGGGCATTTTAATTTCAGAGAAATGAGAAGATCTGGCAATGTTTTAAAGATTGTATTTACTTTATTATTAATTAATTTTTCACCGATTTCATCGCATGCTGCCGACAAATTCGCACTTTTTAAGTATGGAAACTTCGATACCTGGGTGGTGCGCCACGTGCACGAATCGGCTGTTATCGGCGGTGACGACAAAACATTATATGAGCCAGGCCCGGCCCGCGAAATTACAAGCAACAACCCCTATGTAAATATTGGCGGCTCGCCATGGGGCACAAGCAATGTAATGGCAAAGGTTATGGGCATCGTTAAAACCAATGTTTCAGTATATCGTGACGCTCATGGCCCCGGCCATTGCGCCAAATTAATGACACATATCGAAACCTGCAAGGTGCTCGGACTGATGAATATTAAGGTGCTTGCTGCGGGAAGTATATTTCTTGGCGACGTTCGCGAACCTATTACAGGTACAAAGGACGGTCCGAAGGCTCTGAACTGGGGAATCCCCTTCACACTTAAGCCCAAGGCTCTGCGCTTCGATTACCGCGTTGAAACGCCGGGTTCACGCAATCGTATTCGTCAAAACGGCTTTTCAAAAGCCACTACGGTAGCAGGCCCCGACTACTGTACGGCCGTGCTTTACCTGCAAAAACGCCACGAAGATGCAAACGGAAACATCACCGCACAGCGCGTAGGGACAGTGGTTGTAAAGTATGGACAATCAACAAAAGGATGGGTTGATGGTGCCACATACGAAATACACTATGGCAATATCACCAATAAGCCTTTCTATGATGCCTCTACAATGGGGCTTCGCTCGGTTGATTATGCACGCAATTCAAAGGGAAAGAGCGTTATTATACGCGAAACCGGGTGGGCCGCACCAGGCGAAACGCCTACACATATCATCCTTCAATTCTCGTCGAGCCATGGCGGAGCTTATATCGGCACACCGGGAAATACACTTTGGATTGACAACGTAGGATTGGTTTATTAATGAAAAGGCAGCTCGTTTTCTTTGTCATTCTTTTTGCGTCACAGTATGGTCTGGCGCACGAAACATCGCTCTCTCCGTCTGATTCTGTCACGAAGGAGCAGGCTTTAAAGAGCGATACAATAACCACAACAAAAAAAACGAGCTTCTTTTCGCGTGTTTTTAACTACTTCAAGGAAAGTAATCAGGAAAAGAAACAAAAGGAATTCGACATCTCTTTCATCGGCGGCCCTCATTATAGCACCGATGCAAAGCTGGGAATTGGCATTATAGCATCGGGTGTTTACCGTACATCAGCATCCGACAGCTTGCTTGCTCCCAGCAACGTTTCGCTTTATACCGATTTCTCTACCGCTGGTTTTTGCAAGACAGGACTAAGCGGAACGCATATCTTCCCGGGCGACAGGCAACGCATTAACTACGACACCTCTTTCTCGTATTTCCCGAATTATATCTGGGGCGTGGGCTACGATATGTGCAACGACAACAGCAACAAAAGCAAAATAAAATATTTTCAGTTCAAGTTGCAGGCCGGTTGGCTGTTCCTTGCTGCCGAAAATCTTTTTATAGGGCCTTCTATTGCTGTTAACAGTGTGATGGCAGGCCGTGCTGAAAGGCCTGATTTGCTGAATGGTCAGCGTCGTAAAACCATCAATACAGGGGTTGGTTTGTCATTGCTTTATGACACACGCGATAACCTTACAGCTCCTCATCGTGGCGCGCGATTGGAATTACAGCAGCTCTTCCGCCCCAAATTCACAGGCAA
>CALIIG010000112.1 GCA_938018155.1 uncultured Prevotella sp. | reverse complement strand
GTATTTCTGTTAGTCACCGAAGCACCGGGGCAACTGCTTGAAACCATAAGAAGCCGGGTTCAGCGTTTTGATATACGGCGAATTAGTGATGAATACATAGAACATGCCCTCGTAGAAAGTCGCGGTATAGAGGCTGCCGATGCCCGACGAATAGCACGGTCGGCAAGTGGTAACTGGCTGAAGGCCCTCGAAGCATTGGATGCCGGCAGCGAAAACAAACTGTTTTTCGACCTGTTTGTAATGCTTATGCGCAAGGCTTATATGCACGATGTGAAGGAGTTAAAGCACTGGAGCGAGACAGTTTCGGCTTTCGGCCGCGAAAAACAATTGCGTATACTGGTTTATTTCCTGCGCATGGTGCGTGAGAATTTCATCTATAATTTCCGCCAGTCGGAGCTGTGTTATATGTCAAATGAGGAGGAAGGGTTTGCCAAAAACTTTGCACGCTTCATCAATGAACGTAACGTGGTTGATATCTCTGAACGCTTACAGCGTGTTATTCGCGACATCGGGCAGAACGCAAATGGTAAAATTCAGTTCTTTAATCTTGCGTTGGAGATGGCCATTTACCTGAGATGCTAAATACGATAATAAGAAAAGAATAAAACAAAATATGAAAGATTGTAATTTATGTATGGGCTGTGACCGCGGACTTTG
The DNA here is from genome assembly GCA_938018155.1 of uncultured Prevotella sp. Taxonomy (GTDB): domain Bacteria; phylum Bacteroidota; class Bacteroidia; order Bacteroidales; family Bacteroidaceae; genus Prevotella. The sequence continues at coordinate 1,777 of CALIIG010000112.1, read as the reverse complement.
CCATACAGGTGTTGGCCGGCAAGACAAGCAACTCAACACTTATGACTGGTTGGCGGATGTGCCTGACAATGCAGAGTCTACCGATTTAGTTGAGGTTCAATTCAAAAATACACGCAAGGCATATTATCATAATGTTAATAATCTCGACCTTCAAAAGGGCGATGTGGTTGCCGTAGAGGCTAATCCGGGGCACGATATTGGTGTAGTTACACTGACAGGACGCCTCGTAAAGTTGCAAATTAAAAAGGCAAATCTTAAGTCGGCCGATGATATTAAGCGCATTTACCGGTTGGCAAAGCCCGTTGATATGGAAAAATATCGCGAAGCCAAGGGACGTGAGCATAGTACAATGATACAGAGTCGGCAGATTGCCAAGGACTTAAACTTGCAGATGAAAATCGGCGACGTAGAGTATCAAGGCGATGGAAATAAAGCCATTTTCTACTATATTGCTGATGAGCGCGTCGATTTTCGCCAGCTTATTAAGGTGCTTGCCGATACGTTCCATGTGCGAATAGAGATGAAGCAGATTGGCGCGCGTCAGGAAGCAGGGCGCATTGGCGGTACGGGGCCATGCGGAAGAGAGCTTTGTTGTGCCACATGGATGAAGAGTTTCTCAAGTGTTTCGACAAACGCTGCACGCATTCAGGACATCTCTCTAAACCCACAGAAGCTGGCTGGCATGTGTGCAAAGCTGAAGTGTTGCCTTAATTATGAGGTTGATGATTACATGGAAGCCAGCCGGCGGTTGCCACCAAAAGATGTGACACTGGAAACACAGGACGGCGAATACTATTTGTTTAAGAGCGATATATTGGCTGGTATGTGCAGTTATTCGACAGATAAGAATCTGGCTGCCAACCTCGAGACGATACCTGCAGCCCGTGCATGCGAGGTAATAGCAATGAACAAACGCGGCGAAAAGCCTCAGTCGCTGCATCCGGATGGCACTGTAAAAGAAGAAAAAAAGACAGTAGACTTGCTTGCTGATGCCGATGTCAGCAGGTTTGACAAGGCTCGGAAGAAAAGAAAACCACAGCGTAGAGAACGCCGCAAGGATGATGGAAGAGGCGAAGAACACCATCGTCAGAACCGCTATCCGCGACAGGGTCGTCAGGATAGAGGCGTAGAAGGTAAGCAATCTGATAATAATGTACAGAACACAGCGGCACCAGCTGGTAATCATGGTAGTGAAAAATAATAAACGGTAAACAATGATGAGGCTAAACAGGCTACATTATTTGTATACATTGCTTGCTTTCTTTGTAGTTTCGTGCACAGGGAACAAGGTTTATGACCATTATAATCATACTCCCGTAACGGGGTGGGAGAAAGTAGATACTTTAAAGTTTGATGTGCCAAAGGTGTTAAAAATGGGGCACTATTCAACCGATTTAGGATTGCGAATCAACAGTCATTACCCGTTTATTAGCCTTTCTCTTATTGTGGAGCAAACCGTTTTCCCAGGCGGACGCACACATGTTGATACGCTGAATTGTGGTCTGGTGTCGGACAACGGGAAAATAAAGGGGCAGGGTATAGGTAGCTACCAATACCACTTTCGCATTTCAGAAATGTCACTTAAGGCTGGTGACTCGTTGCATATATGTGTTCGTCATGATATGAAATGCGAAATGATTCCTGGTATTTCAGACGTGGGGATTGAGATCAGCCGTCTGTATTAAAGGATTATTCAGGTGTTTTACCAGAATATTCAGGAGGCACAAGTTTCTTGTTTTTTATCTTCTGATCAAATCTCTGCCCGCATCAATACGCA
>CALIIG010000111.1 GCA_938018155.1 uncultured Prevotella sp. | reverse complement strand
TTCATAAGATAGCTTCATGGCCCACAGAACGGCTGTCCTCGCGCGTGCTTTACATACTCGCCGGCACCGCATGTGTAGTGTTTTTATTGTTCTGGCTCGTGGGCTTTAACCTGCCTTTTGATGACGATCCCAATTTTACGGCTCCGCTTTTCACCAATCTTTTGTTGGCGTTGATATACGTTTTAACCCTTTTTGCTGTTGGCATGGCTGTATGGTCAGTATGGCGAACGCTGAAAGTCAGGGGAAAATCGGAGAGCGTTGACAACAATATTCCTACCCGGAAAGTAAGCTGTGCCGTTGTGTTTACAACGCTGGGCAGCATGCTTTTGTTCTTTATCATTGGCTCTTCACAGCCTATGACAATCAACGGTGTGAGCTATACTGACGGCTTTTGGCTTAAAATGTCCGACATGTTTGTGTGTACTTCCCTGTTCATGATTACAGCAGGAGTAGGTGTTGTCATCTATGGCGCAACGAAGTATAATCGTAAAAAAAATGTTTAGACGGCGTAAACACGAGGTCCCCGGGCTGAATACTACATCAACAGCCGACATATCTTTTATGCTGTTGATATTTTTTCTTGTCACAACAAACATGGATATTGACAAGGGTTTAACCCGTCAGCTGCCCCCATATAGTAAGGAGGATAACCAGGAATCGTTCGTTTCTGAAGGCACTACTTTAGATTTGGTACTTACTTCGCATAGCCAATTGCTCATCGATGGGAAGCCATCGAAGATAGAAGGCCTCAATAAGAAGGTAGAATCGTTTGTCAACCGTGTAGGGAAAAAGCATTTAATTAAGGTCGATGTTGATGCGCAGGCAAGTTATGACAGCTATTTTCAGTTACAGAATCAGCTGGTGTCGGCCTACAATCAGCTTCGAAATCAGACGTCACAGCGACTTTTCGGCTGTCCCTATACATCGTTATCGGCCGACCGTAAAGAACAGGTAAAGGCTGCCTGTCCGCAACGAATAGCCGAACAATATAATGCTTCAGCTTCACCGTCGCACCCGTCAGGTGAGAAAGGAGGGCAGCAATGAGCATGTTTTACCGTCGCCGGCATGAAGTGCCAGGCCTGAACACGGCCTCGCTTCCCGACCTTATTTTCTCAGTGTTGTTCTTTTTTATGATTGTCACCCACATGCAAAAGGTGGCTGTCAAGGTGCAATTTCGCACGCCCCGGGGTACTGAACTTACCCGGCTGACGAAGAAAACGGCCGTTACCTATATTTATATTGGTAAGCCGGAAGGCAGTCTTCAGAAAACGCTGGGCACGGCAACGCGTATCCAGCTTAACGACAAGTTTGGCTCAGTAGCCGATGTCATTGACTATGTTTCGACCGAAAGGGAGCACATGTCGCCCGAAGACCAGCAACAAATGACCGTATCTGTCAAAGCCGATAAATCGACAAAAATGGCTGTTATCAACGATGTAAAACTGGCATTGCGCAAGGCAAAGGCCTGCCGCATAAGCTATTCGGCAACCGATAAAAATTATAAATAGTTATTAAATCCACGTAATTTGCTGACAATTTAGTGCAAATCGCAACCCTAATCCGTTAATTCCAAATTATTCTCATTACCTTTGCGTATAATTTTCAAATCGTATGGCACATCATTCATTGGACAAATTAGACTGGAAAATACTGAAAATGATTTCAGCAGATGCCCGCATTCCTTTCCTCGAGGTGGCGCGGGCTTGTAACGTTAGTGGAGCCGCCATTCACCAGCGCATACAGAAACTAACGGCGTTAGGCGTTTTGAAGGGATCAGAATTTATCATCGACCCCGAGAAAATAGGGTATGAAACATGCGCCTATGTAGGCTTGTTCCTCAAAGATCCTGAAGATTTTGATGACGTTGTAGAGAAACTTCGCGAGATTCCTGAGGTTACAGAGTGTCATTATACCACCGCAGGGTATGACATGTTCATTAAGATTTATGCGCACAATAACCACCACTTGCTGAATATTATTCAC
>CALIIG010000110.1 GCA_938018155.1 uncultured Prevotella sp. | reverse complement strand
TTTTTGATAAAAACTTGTACATTAGAATTATTCTTTCTAAATTTGGGGCCATATTATGGTAATTGTGCTTAACCTGCACAATCTGTGCTAAAAACCGAATAATTTTTTATTTAATAAAACCTAACATGAGAATTGTGACGTATAACCTTAAACGGATTAGTCCCTGGTCAAGTGGCCGCAGAGGCTTCATCCAGAAAGCGGCGTGCATGTGTCTTCTCACAGGATTGCTGTCGCCCGCAGGAGCTTTTGCCGCTCCCTCCGCGACTGATTCGAAGACCGAAATTGCGTATTCGCTTAATGTTACACAACAAAAGAAAGTTGTAAAAGGCCATGTAACCGACCCTGCGGGTGAGCCTTTAGTAGGTGTAACCGTAACCGAAAGAGGAACAAAAAACACCGCAATTACCAACATTGATGGTAATTTTCAGCTAAGCGTAAAGCCCGGAGCACAGCTCGAAATAAGCTATGTGGGCTTTGCACCCAGAACCATGGCTGCCACAAACAGCATGAATATCACGCTGAAGGAGGACGATAAGCAGCTTAATGAAGTGGTAGTTGTAGGCTACGGTACGCAGAAAAAGGCCAACCTTACCGGTGCCGTTACATCGGTTGATGTAAACAAATCACTGTCGAGCAGGCCTATTGCCGATGTGGGCCGTGGTTTACAGGGTGTTGTTCCAGGTATGAATATTACCGTGCCTACGGGCGAAGTAGGTTCAGATCCCCTCATACACATCCGCGGACAAGTGGCTTCTGTAAACGGTAGCGGGGCACCATTGATTCTGCTCGACAACGTCGAAATTCCAAGTATACAGTTGGTAAACCCGAACGATATTGAGTCAATCTCAGTACTTAAGGACGCTGCCGCATCGTCAATCTATGGCTCGAAGGCTGCCTTCGGCGTTGTATTGATTACTACTAAAAAGGGTGCAGCCACCGACAAATTTGAAGTAACCTACACCAATAACTTCTCTTTCCAGCACCTTGCCAAAGATATTAAGATGGCCGGTCTGGACGGTTTGCGCTATACATTAGACGCACAGATAAACCGGAAAGACGCGATGCCGGCGGGCGGTTTCTGGCGTATCAACGAAGAGAGCTACCAGAAAGCCGTTGAGTGGCAGCAGAAATACGGAGGCTCTGTCAAGTATAACGACCCCGTTGTATACGGTCGCGACTGGACCTTTGACGGCACCGACAAGTATGGTTACCGTATTTACGACGGTGTAAAAGCCATGGTTCGCAACTGGGCACCATCGTCTCAGCACAACCTTTCAATCAATGGCAAGAGCGGTAAAACCTCATATAACATTGGCTTGGGGCTGATGAATCAGGACGGTATGATGAAAGCGGCAAAGCATGATGACTTCCGTCGTTACAACGCTTCGGTTAAATTATCGTCCGAAATCAATAAGTATTTCACCGTCCGTGCGGGCGCAATATACTCTGATCGCAACAAGCGATACCCGGGTGTAGGCACTACGGTGGCCGACCCATGGCTGTATTTGTATCGCTGGAGCCGCCTGATGCCGGAAGGTGTACAGGACCAGCTGGGACACAATCTGCGCGAACCGGTATCCGAAATTGCACAGAGCAACACGGATAACCTGCAGAATAAGTACTTCAACGTGAACCTGGGTGCAACGCTCAATATCACAAAGAACTGGGATGCACAGTTTGATTATACCTACGCTCACCAGGCAACCGACCGCAATAACTCTGTAATTCAGTACACCGGCGGTCAGGAATGGTACGCGCCGGAACTGTGGATTGACAAGGATGGCAACCAGGTGTATGTGGATGACAATGGCAACATTGTTACCGACGGGTCAGGAATACCGGCCTATCGTTTCCCCTATCAGACGTATTTCAGCAATAATACGGCAACAAGTGTAAGCAATTATACCTACAAGTATAACCAGAGCACCATCAATGCGTATACTACTTACCGCCTGAATCTGGGCGCAGAGAAAGAGCATGCCTTCAAATTCATGCTCGGTATGAACCGCGTAACAACCAATTACAGCTCATACACAGGGCGCAAAACTGACCTTATCGAGCAGAATAACCCGCAGTTTGACCTTGCCTCGGGCCAGCAATTCATCAGTGCCAAGCGCAACTGGGACGCACAGTTGGGCTTCTTTGGCCGTGTGAACTATGCGTTTATGGACAAGTATCTCTTTGAAGCGAACATGCGTCGTGACGGTTCTTCCAAGTTCCCTAAAGACTTACAGTGGGAGTGGTTCCCCTCTTTCTCTGCAGGATGGGTATTTACAAGTGAAAGCTTTGTGAAACCAATTGAGAAGGTTTTAAGTTTTGGTAAGTTCCGTGCATCATGGGGTTCAATCGGCGACCAGTCGGTAAGCAACTCGCTTTATCAGTCGTTCCTGCCGAGTGGACAAAGTTCATGGATTGGCTATGACGGCAGATTGGTAACTTATTTCGGCACTCCGTCATTGGTTGATGCCAATATTGGCTGGCAGCGTATTGAAACATTCGACCTCGGTGTTGACCTGCGCTTCCTGAAAAATGAGCTTGGTGTAAGTTTCGACTGGTACAATCGCAAGACCAAAAACATGATTATTGCAGGTGAAAGCCTGCCTGTAACCCTCGGAACATCAGCACCTGACGGCAACTACGGTGAGCTGGAGACCAAAGGTTGGGAGCTTTCTATCGACTACCATCACCGCTTTTCGAACGGCATTGGCGTCAATGGCACTTTCCAGTTATCTGATGCAAAGACAAAGACTGTGCGCGGAGCCGACTACAAAACCAAGTGGAGCGCACGCTCAATATACAGCACTTTTGCAACGGGCAGCACGTACGGCGACATCTGGGGCTATGTAACCGACCGCCTTTATCAGAAAGAAGACTTCGCCTATGATGCCAGCGGAAATATCAAAAAGACCACGGTTATCTATAAAGGAACGCCTCGTACCACACACGTACAGTCGTCAGACTATCCTGTTTATCAGGTTGCTTTCGAAGATGGCAACAAGCTTATATGCTCGCCCGGCGACGTAAAGTTCGTTGATTTAAATGGTGATGGTTATATCGATGGCGGCTCAGGCACATTCGGTGACCACGGCGACCTTAAGGTAATAGGCAACGCTACTCCGCGCTTTGAATACAGTTTCCGTCTGGGAGCCGACTATAAAGGCTTCGACTTCTCAATATATTGCCAGGGCATTGGCAAGCGTAAGATTTGGGGAGCAGGCCAGCTTGCCATCCCGGGATGGAACGCAAAGGAAGGTGCTATGCCTGAAACCTTTGCGAAAGACTATTGGACAGAAGAGCGCACTAACGCCTTTTATCCACGTGCCTGGGACCTCGGAGGAAGCAATACAGGCTTTACCATGCAAACGCAAAGCAAGTATTTGCTTAACATGGCTTACCTGCGCGTGAAGAATATTAACTTCGGTTACACGTTCCCAAGAGAGTGGATGCGCAAGGCTTACATCGGCAACTGTCGCGTATACATATCATTGGAGAACTTCCTTACATTCGACCATCTGAGAGGCCTGCCAATAGATCCTGAGGCAATATCAGGTTATTCTATGTTCAGCTCATACTATAACCTGGGACGTACCGGTACAGGAACACCTGTATTTAAGTCAATGTCATTCGGCCTTCAACTTACATTCTAAAATCATTCAATATGAAACGTAATATCATTCCGATAATCATGTTGGCACTGCTCGGCTTCAGCAGTTGTAATGATGTGCTTGATCGCCCGTCGCTTACGAAGGAGCAGGACAGTAAATTCTGGACAAGCGAGGAGAAGCTGCGTCTGTATGCCAACGACTTTTATACCTATTATTTCCCCGGATACGGCAAGGGATGGACAGTTTACTATGCTCCTGGTATCAACAATAACACATTCAGCGACGACGTTCTGCACAATAGCAGTCAGACAAACTTCAGTCGTCAGGTCCCTACTTCAATAGGAAGTACCTTGGAGAACACTGAGAACTACCAGAGCCAGTATTGTGGTCCAACCTGGGACTTTGCCATGGTGCGCAAGGCTAACATCATGCTGGACCGTATTCAACAGAAGATGGGCGGTATTTTGTCGACAGTGGCTTATAACCATTGGAGGGGTATCGGACGTCTGTTCCGTGGTATGGAGTATGCCCGATTGGTGAACGTGTTCGGCGATGTGCCTTACTACAATCGCGAAATAACAAATGAAGACCGTGACGAAATATACAAAGACCGCACACCTCGCAACGATGTGATGGACTCTGTATACAACGATTTCACCTTCGCTATGCAAAACGTCAGACTGAATGACGGCGACGGGTATGTCAATCGGTATATTGCAGCTGCACTCGTTGCACGCTACGCTCTGTATGAAGGCAGCTGGCAGAAGTATTATTATCACGACAATGACCGCGCCGCAAAGTTCTTTAAGCTGGCCGTTGAGGCTGGCGACATGGTGATGACAAGTGGTAAATACCAGATTGAAACACCGTTCCGCGAACTGTTCTGTTCTTATGATCTGACGAAGAAAAAGGATGTTCTCCTGTACCGTAAGTATGATGCGTCACTCGGTACAACCCATTGCATTGCATCATACTGTAATGTAAATGAAGCCCTGGCAGCAGGTGCTACAAAGAATCTTATCGAATCGTTCAACTGTATTGACGGTAAAGATTATCAGGAATCGACAGTTACCGATGCCGGTAAGTTCACGCTCGACAACCTTATCAAGACTCGTGACCCGCGCTTTGAGGCAACATTCTACGATTCTCTAACCATACGTTCGCGTGCAAGTTTGCTTTATGTGGTTAAGTTTATTCCACGCACAGCCCTGAACTATGTCAAAGAGAAAGGCTCTCCAGCCACAGAATGGACAGGAACCAACAACGTAACAGGATTCCCTGTCATCCGTTATTCAGAGGTTTTATTGAATTGGATTGAGGCAAAAGCAGAATTGGAGACCCTCGGAGAGGACGTTGTTACTCAACAAGACCTGGATAATTCTGTCAACGCTATTCGCGATCGCCCGCTCGATCAGACCCAACAGGCAAAGGGATTGCACAAGACGGCACACCTCGTATTGTCTAATTTGCCGAATGATCCCAAGCGTGACGGAGATGTTCCACGCCTGCTTTGGGAGATTCGCAGGGAAAGACGAATGGAGTTTGCTTTCGAACCCGGTCGTATTATAGACCTGCGCCGCTGGCACAAACTGAACTATATGGACACAGATACTCGTGCAAACGGTCTGCTTCATGGTACTTATGTTGACCTTTCTGCTGGCAATGGCCTGCTCGCTGGCAAACTTAGCGACTACAAAGGCAAGCTTCGTGTAAGAAATTCCTCAGGCGTTTATGTTACCTATGACGGAAATAATGCCGCTCAAATAAAGGGTTGGTTCCAGGCCGAGACAACGCAACCACGCCTGAAATACCTCAATTTGGTGAACGTAAATCCCTATCTTTGTCCGATAGGTACAAACCAAATTATCGATTATGCCAACCATGGCTATCACCTGACACAGACTACAGGGTGGCCTTCTACAAATAATTAAACAACTAAAGGTTTAAGAATATGAAGTCATTTAAAATTAAATCATATCTTGGTTTGGCCGCATTCGCAGTGGGAGCACTGCTGAATGGCTGTGCTGATGACTACCCATCAGCTACTGTTAACCCTTATGCCAACGACCTGTTAGGCTTAAAAATCATCAACGCACAAGATGGAAGCGGAAACACTGTGCAGCTTGAGGGAACAATTGATGAGGATAAAAAGACCGTGAAATTTCCGCGAGTGAACATTGCTACCGACTTCAGCAAGCTCATTGTTGTGGCTACAACTTCTGAAGGTGCAAAGTTAACGCAGGACACTCTCGACTTTTCAATGGATGAAGAAACCACTGAACGTACAAAGACCGTACGCGTATTGAATCACAATCGTTACAAGGATTACTTTGTAACCATACGTAAAAAGGTGCCCCTCTTTGGCGGAGACTTCGAGAAAGCAGACACATTTGCCTTTGATAACACCAATGCTTATGCAGGTATGAAAGATGCAAACACCCGCTGTACCGATTACGACGGGACCCATGTACTTGTTGTAAACCGTAGTATGGGACCACATCTTTTGAAAGTTTCTGATGTAATGGCCGGCAATGTAAGCAACCCAATCATGCTGAATACGACAGGAATCTCTGGCGGTACTTTCGCATACAACATGGGAGCCCTGGCCGGAGGTCACATCTATCTGGCAAGTTTGGCCAGTGGTGCCACCTCTCCTCTCAAGGTTTACTATTATGAAGATGCTACCTCTGCGCCTGAATGTATTGCCAATATCGACATCAGCACGTTACCTTTTGTAAAGGCACGTCATGGCGATAACATGTCTTTGACACTCGATGCAAGCGGAAACGGATTTATTTACTTCGGTGCAAATAACACCGGTGAGGACTTTATCCGCGTGCCTATAAGTGCATACAAGACAGTTGGTACACCTGAAGTAATCCCCGTTCAGGGCACATTACCCGGCCTATGTACCAATGTCTATCGTGTTGATGGCACTGACGAATACATCTATTCGGGCAATAAGATAGGTGTTACCCTTGTAGACGAGTCATTAAATGCCAAGTATACTGTTTCAAAAGACAACTTACCGCTTGAGGCTACCACCGCACGCGTATTCACTTTCAACGGTAATCGTTATCTCTTTGTGACAACAGCCGGATTCGGCAGTGCCAGCAAGGCAGTGCCCGGCATCTATATTTTCAACATCAATAAGGGAGCAGATACCATGGAAGCCCTCAAGAACTTCGATGCAGCAGAGGACCATAACCCTGTATTTAAGTATCTTATTGGCGGTGCAAACCTGGCTTATTGCGGAGGCAATTCTAACTATTACATTGAGAAAGGCACCGATGGCAAAGACCTTAACTTATGGTTATATGCCGGCCGTACTACATCAGGCTTCGCCATTATAAAGGTACCTTTGGCAAAAGATGAAGATGAATAAGTATAGAAAATGAAAGGGTTTCGTCTTCTTTAATACGGATTGAAAAAACAATAACAAAAGGTTCAGACCGGCAATATGCAGTCTGAACCTTTTCTTTTTGCTGTTTCTTCTGAATCTCCTTGCCCTATATAATAAAGGTATGGCGAATATTCTAAAACCCGAAAGCAGCATAATTACCTGTCATAAAATCGTAAAGCAGCAGACTAAAGACTACAAACAACCAGCAAAACCGATACTACCGTACATAAACACGATTGCAGAGAAAGAATCTAAAAATAAGAAAACGTCAATGCTACTGACTGTGTTATATATAAAACAGCCCTTTCTGTTGAAAACTTACGCCGTATAAGTTTGTATAAAAACAAAATAAGGCAGCGGGTGTCGCTGCCTTATTCTTTATATGTAATATAATTAACCTTTGAACAACTCCTTTATACCACCAATACTTCCCATCAGATTGCTGGCCTCAAACGGTAGGAATACCGTCTTGGTTTTATCACCACTCGATACATCTGTCAGCATTTGGATGTAGTTTTTAGCCAGTAAGTAATTAGCCGGATTAGTTGATTGTCCCACGGATGCCGTTATTTTGTCAATGGCTGCAGCCTCAGCTTCAGCTTTCTTTATGCGAGCCTGTGCCTCACCTTCTGCAATCAAAATAGCCTGTTGCTTGGCTGCTTCAGCCTTGTTTATCTTGGCTTGCTTCTCACCTTCCGACTGCAATATTTGTGCTTGCTTGTTTCCTTCAGAGGTAAGAATGGTAGCACGCTTGTCACGTTCAGCCTGCATTTGCTTCTCCATAGCCTGTAATACACTCGACGGCGGGATGATATCCTGTAGCTCTACACGGTTAACTTTAATGCCCCACTTGTTGGTAGCATCGTCCAATACACCGCGAAGTTTCGTGTTTATCACGTCACGCGACGTAAGAGTCTGGTCTAATTCCATCTCGCCGATAATGTTACGGAGTGTTGTCTGCGTCAGTTTCTCAATGGCATTTGGCAGATTATTGATTTCGTAAACAGCCTTAAAGGGGTCAACTATCTGGAAATAAAGCAGGGCGTTTATCTGCATCTGAATGTTATCTTTCGTAATAACGTTCTGCTTGTCAAAGTCATAAACCTGTTCCCTAAGGTCGATAACGCTACTGTAAACATACCTTCCGCGCTCAGATGTAACTATGGATTTAGCACGGTCTATAAAAGGAATAATGATGTTTATGCCCGGTCCGAGCGTGGCATAATACTTTCCAAGACGTTCAATAATGCGAGTTTCACTCTGTGGAATAATCACAATGGCCATCTTGACAAAGACAAGAGCCAGGAGGACAAAACCACACACAACATAGAATCCAATCATAATTTGTTTTATTAAAGGTTTTACTTCATTTTAAATTCTTTCCTCAACGAGCCGTCAATCCACGGGTTCTACGGTAACAATAATACTGTTCATTGCTGTTATACGCACGGTTTCGCCACGCTCTATCATCCTCCCGTCGGCCGTTACAGCCCGCCATTCATCACCATCAACCTTTACATAACCCGGTCTTCCGGCTGAAATAGGTTCAATTACTACGCCCTGTCGTCCAACCAATGCACTTGCATTGCTCAGTCGTTCACCCTTAACAGGATGCAGATATTTCAACAGAAGGGGACGCACAGCATAAACACTGACTGCTGAAACTGCTGAAAAGACAAGGACCTGAAGCCAGAAAGGCGTTCCGACAAGTGAAATAAACATGGCACCTACTGCCCCAATGGCAAAACAAATCAGATAAAATGTGCCGGATGAAATTTCCAAAACAAGGGCCAATACGCATACAAGCGTCCACAAAAGCCATAAATTTTCGGTTAGATAATCAAACATTTTATTTAAGTTTAAGATTAAAAAAGCATGAGAAATATTTCAATAAACTTACGCGTCAGCCATGATTTCTACGCTGTAAATTTAAGATAAAATATTGACATTACAAAATAATTGCATTGAAAAAACCCCTCCTTGTCTCAACGACAAGAAGGGGCGGGCATATGGTCTGCCGAATAAAACGGCAGCAGAAGGCACTAACGCCTTCCTTTTTTCTTACCTGATGTATTCGAAAACCTCATGGTTCTGGTCTGGCTTTCCGATGGTACGGCAGCCTGATAATATTTCATAGCCTCTGGCATCAGCCGCTTAAGTGCCGCAATTCGGTTTGCATCGCTCGGATGATCGCTAAATATATCATTGCTGTTACTGTTGCCTTGCGACATACGTTGCCAGAACGGGATGGCTTCACGAGGGTCATATCCTGCCATCGCTGCGAAAATAAGGCCCATGTAATCGGCCTCCGACTCATTGTTTCTACTGTATTTAAGGTTTGCAAAAGAGAAGCCCTGGTTTACAATTGCCGACGCCACGTCACCTACTCCGCTGCCTACTGCCGAATTCAATACGGTGCCAAGGATAGCCGATCCATACTGTTGCCGAATCTGTTTCGACATTTGCTCGGCACTATGCTTGGCTACTGCATGTGCAATTTCATGACCAAGCACTATTGCCAACGCCGTTTCGTTTTTCGTATAAGGAAGCAGACCTTCGTATACAACAATTTTACCACCCGGCATGCAGAACGCATTGGCCTGCTTGTCCTGGACAAGATTGAATTCCCATTTGAAGTTGTTTATCTCACTGGCATAGCCGTTGTTGCGAAGATAGGTCTCTACCGCATTGGCGAGATTACGCCCTACCCGCTGGACCATTGCCGTATTCTTTGCATCCGTCGAACGCTTGGCAGAAGCCATGAACTTGGTGTATTCCTGATTGCTAAGACTGAGAAGCTGGGCGTCAGACACACTGATGCGGTGTGTCCGGCCTGTCAAAGGAACTTTTGAGGCCGTTCCGCAGGCTGTCATCAAAGCGACGACAGCTGCCATTAACAAATACTTGATCTTCATCCGAATTACTGTTTTTTTATAACTTTCAGTATGCGAATGTACAACATTTTTTGTAAGATACAAACAAATCCACAGCTTTTTTGAAAAGCTTAACGCCTGAAAATGAAACCTGCGGACAGTACGGCCCCATCCTGCCGGGCCGCTTAAAGGAAACCTTGATGCACCCTCGCACGGACCATCAAGAAGCCTCCCCCTTCTTCCCCGCCTCATCCGTAACAGGGACGAAACCGGCCGCCACAAAGCTGACCACGCCCAGACAGGCCACCAGAAGGAAGAAACGGCGATAACCTACATATTCCTGGAGAAAACCTGTAAACCATCCTGACATGACCACGGAAAAGGCCGTAATGGCCGTTCCCAGGGAATAAGTAAACGTCGAATGTGCTCCCCTCGTACAATAGGCGAGCCAGACAAAATAAGCCGTCAGCCCGATTCCTGTCCCGAACTGCTCGGCCAGCATGCAGAAATTGATGATCGAAAGCGTGGAAACAAAATAATAACTGAGGTAGACGAAAAGGAACTTAGGCAGGGTCAAGGCAATGACAAACAGCCAGAGCCATCTTCGCAAGCCGTCTCTTCGTACCAGTCTCGTTCCGACGGCACAGCCCGCAATCAGCGAAAAAGTGCCGACCGTCCCCAGCACCAGACCCAGTTCCTGAGGGGAGAGCGCCAGTCCGCCATTGCTTCCGGGGTCTATCAGAAAGAGCGGTACGATCCTGAAAAACATTCCTTCGGGTATCAGGAAGCAGAAAAGGAAGCAGAGATTGACCACATAATGCGGGCGACGGACAAAGGCCGCCTTGACATCATGCCACCACTGGCGCGTCACGCCGCTCCATATCGGGAGGTCGGCACGGAGGATATCCTTCGGGAGGACAACGGCATGGAACACCATCAGCACCGACAGCAGGGCCGACAGCATCCAGAAGACGGCCTGCCAGGAAGGGTGTATGGTCCTGTTGATGACCTCCAGATTGCCCGCCACCGTAACGGGGACGGCCATCCCTACGAGGATGGCGAGCAGATAGAAAGCGGCCCGGGCATCAAAGAACACCTCCTGATGGCGTAAGGCCGCCTCCCGTTTATAGAGTCTCTCGACCGCCACATCATGCAGTGCGCCGGCAGTCGCCATGACCAGCAGGAAGAGCACCGACCATTCAAACCAATGGACCGACGGACCGGTCACCGCCAGTCCGGCGAGACTCAATGCCAGGACGAGTTCCGTCAGAACAATCCAGAAACGCTTGTTCCCGTACCCTACGACCAGCCTGCCCAGCAGGGGTCGGAGGATGAACGGAAGCAAGAACCAGGAAGTAGTCAGCGTGATGGATCCGTTCGACAGCCCTGCCCTGTTGAAATAGACCATTGAGGTAATGAACAGGATCACATAAGGAAGTCCGCGTGTCAGATAGAGCGTAGGAAGCCAGACCCGATGGCTGCGCCACCGGCTCTCTATGGGTATTCCGTTGATGATATTCTGCTCCTCGAGCATCTGATTACACCTTTATATATATAATATGCCGGGACGGGATCCTCTACTTAATACCGTGTCTCAAGGGTCGCCGTCTGATAATAGTGGCGCAGTATCTCGTCATACTTATACCCTTTCTCTCCCATCACGGCAGCACCGATCTGGCAAAGCCCGACACCATGTCCCCATCCTGCACCGGCAAGATGGAACTTCCGGGGGATGCCGTCCGCCACATCACACCTGTCCACGACGAATGCCGAGCTGTACAGATGGCTTTCACTCAACACACGTCTTATCTCCAGTTCTTTTCCGATGATGCGGGTAAGTTTCGTTCCGATGATCTTCAGACGGCTGATGCGGCCGCTCTTCCCCCGCTCCAAAGGCTGGAGGTCGACGATCTCTCCGAAGTCAAGACCGCTCTTGCGCCGGACAAGACTGGCAAGTTCTTCCTGCGTATAATCCACGGTCCAGCGATAAAAGTCCTGTGTCTCCTGGTCATAGCTGTTCAGGACCTGCCGCAAGACGGCCGCATCGTCCGTATGACAGAATGCCGCCGGAGAAGAGCATATCCATTCCCTGGCGGTCTTCTCGTCCGTCAGATCAACCGCAGGGGCAGCCCCTAAAGGCGTGTTGTCGGCTACCGAACGCAGGTAAGGCTTGCGGATATTGTCCCAGCAATACTGATATTCCTCCGTGACACCACCGCAGCACTTGCTGAAACGGGCATCGCTGACCTCGCCGCCGTCCGTCAGCAGCTGCCCGCGCGTGGCCTTGACGGCCTCTTCCACATTCGGACTTGTCGCCTTCGTGATGCCCTGATAACGCTGGCAATGGTCATCCGCACAGACATCAAACAGCTTGTGAGAATCACGGTCATACCATACGATGCCTTCTTCCGCCGCCTCACCACGGGGTGCGGATCCACAAGCCCCATCCCGGCGGCTCTCCGCCTCCTCATCTGTACCAGCAGCCAGCTTCTGGATATAACAGCATGCGCCTTCAGGAACTCCAGTGACGACGTGGCACGCATCTCGCTGGAAATGACACTTGCCAGATAATGCTCCACAGGCAGCTCATTGACAGCCCAGATTCTGTCTCCGTCCATGACGATCCGCAGGCTGCCGAGGAAGGTCTGTGCCTCTTTACGCTCCCAATGGAAGTCCACTCCGATTGTCACGTCTTCCAAGGTAAAGGAACAGTCGTCGTTTTCAGGAGTGAAGCAAAGTTCCTGATAAACTCCGGCTCTCCACTGGATTTTCCCGGCACACAGCTTCACGGTATGTTCGCCGTGCAGCTTCATATTCCCTAAGGTATAAGTCCCGTTCAGATGGAAGCGTATTTCCTCGCCGCTTACCACACCGACCGACACCACTGGCTCTCTTCTCCAAAAACCGAAGGAGGCGTCAACGGCCGTGTTGCGGATCCGTCCTACGACTTCCGCCATCGCTTCCTCCGACAGCGCCACCTCTCGAAGGACAGCCTCGGCATGCGCTTCCGTCATCCGTTCAAAGTCACGCTGCCGGGGCAGGATCAACAGGCCTGCCATGTCCAGGCTGCCCGGGCTGACCAGACACTGCGCCTCCCCCGTGGCAGAATAGCATCCGGGACGGTGCTTCTCCCGCGGGAATACGACTGCGATAAACGCATTGTCCTTCCGCCAGGCCACGATGTTCATCATCGGTTCGGTCTCCGCACCTTTTAAAGGCAATGCGTCATACACATAGTGGAACAGCTCAGCATCATGCGCTTCGGTATGGCTCACGATGGCAAGAGCAGGACAGGGATACTCCTTGATTTCGTAAATCCCTTCCCTGTTGTTCAGCTTCAAAAGCGGAACGGAAGTCCTGTGAAGCCGCTCCCAGGCACGCTGCAGCGGCAGGACACCGCTTGTCCCGGCCTGGAAATGCAGGTGATCGGGGGCACTGGCTCCGCACTTCGGCCCGTTATAGAATACCATCAGCTGCGGATAAGCCCTCAGCAGGCGGTGTATCTGTACATAATTACCGGCAATCGCCTGCTGCTGATGCCTGCGGGCAGCGATGGTGAAGTGGGCCGGGAGTATCGGGAAGGGGTTGACGAGAATGTCAAAATCATCCCCGAAAGGCAGTACGGTCTGTTCCTCCGGGCGGTTCTTCGCACAGAGGAAGCAAGGGCGCGCCGCCAGTGTGTCCCTGTCGATCTTCGCTCCCGTACTCACCATACGGGCCGGGTTGTACTGTATCCGTATCGGTCCGGCCTCCCGGATCTGCACCTGCTTCAGTTCCTCATAACGCCGGGAGACGTCTTTCCACCGGCTCAACTGGTCATGAAAGAAGTCCGTCAGCCCTTTTTCCCGCTGTCGGTTCTGCTTCTGACGTGCCAGAATCTCAATCGTCCGCAGCTGATCCTTATAGCGGTTGTTGGCATTGACCTTATCAACACTCAACGCCGCATCGCTGTTTCCTCCCCAACGGCGGCAGAGATAAAGTTCATCATAGATTCTCCCGACACGGAAACGGCGGCTGAAGGCCAGCCCCATGGCATAGTCTTCCCCGTAACTGGTGTTGGGGAACCGGAGCTGGCGGGCCAAGGGAGTGAAAAAGGCGCGCGGCGCACCGAGTCCGTTGATACGCAGAGCATTGTTGCAACCATTGTCCGCAGTCCACTCACTGTGACTGATCAGCCCCGGAGGAAGCGTGTTGAGGTCGAAGTCGCACATACGGTAAGAGCCCACGATCATCGCCGCCTTCTGTTCATGAAAGGCATCGACAATGACCTGTAAGGTTTGCTCTGAAGAATAGAGGTCGTCACTATCCAGCTGCACAGCGAAGCGTCCACAGCGTGCGTCATGGAGAGCGTAGTCCCAGCATCCGCCTATCCCGAGGTCGGTACGTTCGGGGATGAGATGGATCAGCCGTTCATCCCCTTTAAATGATTCCAGTATCTCCGATGTCCCGTCCGTCGAATGATTGTCGACGACGATTACATTGAAAGAGAAGTCGGTTTTCTGTGAGAGAGCTGACACAACAGCCTCACGCACCGTCTTTTCACGGTTAAAGACAGGTATGATGACCGATGCCCTGACCGGGAACTGCTCTTCGTAGAAGTCGGGCTGCTCGTAATGCGCCGTGTCTATCAAAGCTCCGATGGCTGAAAGATGTTCGGTCGCAACACGTTCCATCTCTATCTGCACCGCACGGTTACGAGGGTTCACGTAGTCGAACTGCCTCACACCGCTGGCACGCAGGTCGTCTTCCACTTCGGTGTAGAGGTATTCATTCAGATGAAAGAGCTTCCCTTTCCGGCTCAGGAAGAGACGGAGTTCATACCATCCGGCATACTGATAGTCTTCCGTTCATTCTCTCGACGCATATTCTTTCAGGCATTCGGTCTTCAGAAGGATGACAGACCCGAAATCGAAGTCGTCACGGATGCTTCCCAGCTGATAGTCCGCCACCGGATGCGGTACGGTCTTCCCGTCTTCCACCGTATAATGATCGGCATACACCATTGCCGCACCCGTCTCCTCCGCCACCTGCAACATCCGTTCGACAGCATGGTAACCCAGTGCCACCGGAGAACCCTTCAGGAAGAAGAGCGTGTATTCAC
>CALIIG010000109.1 GCA_938018155.1 uncultured Prevotella sp. | reverse complement strand
GCATCAATTGCTCCGCGGTATGATACGGGGTTATGGAAAGGCGACAGCAGAGCAGTCGGGGACGTGGTGTGATTTTTCTTTGGGAGAGGGAATAACGAATATGGGGGAGGAAAGGGGAGAGAAAAGTTGTTGTGACTAATAAAAAAGAAGCCCAGCCAGTCCGCAAATGAACATGACCAGGATAGGATTGGTCTTTTTAAAGCGCGTAAAGAAAAAGGCAGCAGCGAATATTCCGATGCTCAAAGCGAAAAGAGAGGGATTCGCAGACGGCGACCCGAAGTTGTCTTTTGTCATTAAAAGCAGGGCTGCTGCAGCAATAAGACCGATAATGGTAGGTCGAAGAACTTTGAATACATCCTTAACTTCGCGCGAATCCTTATGTGAAAGGAGGTATTTACTGACGCATATCATCAGGATAAAAGAAAGCCACATGATGGCAATTGAGGCCAGAACGGCTCCGCAAACAGCTGCCCAGTGAGGATAGCCGGCATGCAGGACCGCGGTGTATCCAACATAGGTTGCGGCGTTAATGCCAATAGGGCCCGGGGTGCTCTGACTGATAGCCATGATGTCGGTGAACTCGGCATTGGTAAGCCATTGGTGTTTTACGACGGTTTCGTTCTGTATAAGTGACAGCATGGCGTAACCACCGCCGAAATTAAAAATGCCTATCTTTGAAAAGACGTAGAATAATTGTAAAAATATCATGGTTGTTTTTCCTTTCGTTTTTGATATTGTCCCCAGAGAAATCCACCAATACCGGCCGCCAGTATAATCCAGACAGGAGAGATACCCAGCAGCCAAATCAGCAGACAACTGGCGACAGGAATCCAGCAACTGGACCATGTAATATCGGCAGTTTGGGCCATTTTAAAGCATGGCGCAGCGATAAGGGCTACAACAGCCGGCCGAACGCCGCAGAAAAACCTGTTGACATAGATGTTATCCTTGAAGTTCTGAAAGAACACGGCAATCAGCGTGATGGCAACAATAGAAGGCAGGGCAATGCCCATTGCGCCTACAATGCCGCCCCAAATGCCTTTTAGCTTGTAGCCGATATGGCTTGCCATGTCGATGCTGAAGATGCCAGGAGTTGTTTGTGCCACCACCATGATGTCCATAAACTCCTGACGGTCCATCCAATGATTGTTGTCGACAAACTCACGTTCCATGATAGGAATCATGGCATAACCGCCACCTAAGGTAAAGGCTCCAATCTTATTACAAGTGAGAAAGAACTTTAATAGCATCCCGTTATTCTATATTCTGAAAATAAAGGTTTTATAATCAATAAATGTCATTGTCGTTATTATCATCCTCATCGTCGTCGTCATCCCATCCGAACATAACGGGGTCGATGAAGTTATCGATGGCACGACGCTCCTTTTTCGTAGGACGTCCGGTGCCTCGCTGGCGGTCGATAAAACCGCTGATACGACTCATTTCTAAGAGTTCATATTGCTTCGGATCGGTTACATTCTCGAACACTTGTGGCAGAAGCTTTGCGCCCACACGCTGTTCAATGCAAGCTAATATTTTGAAAGAGTAGGTAACGGGTGGCTTTTTAACACTTATAATATCGCCTTCTTTCACCGTCCGGCTGGGCTTGACGTTAGTCCCCTCAATCGTTACCCGCCCGTTTTTGATGGCATCGGCTGCAACTGAACGGGTTTTATAAATGCGCGCTGCCCACAGCCATTTGTCGACACGAGCGCATGAACCGCACTTGGGTAGCTTGTCTTGTTTCATAAATAATTGTGGATTTTGTTACGGAATCTTATTTCTTCTTTTTCCCGAACTTGTTGTATTGGTTCATGGTATTGTCGATACCCTGGAGAACAAAGCTTTTAATGATTTCAACACCACGGTCAAAGGTGGGCTGAAGTTCCTTCATTTCATCGTCAGAATAGTGCCCCAATACCCAGTCAATCTGTCCTCCTCGCGGATAGTTGTTGCCCACACCGATACGCAATCGTGCAAAATCCTGCCCGATAAGCTGCATGATGTGTCCGAGCCCGTTGTGCCCACCGTTGCTTCCATTCGATTTTAGTCTGAAGTCGCCCAACGGTAAAGCCACATCATCGCTGATGACAAGGAGGTGACTTTGGTCAATCTTCTCTTCGTTAAGCCAGTATCGAACAGCATTCCCTGAAAGGTTCATAAAGGTGGTTGGCTTAAGCAGGAACACCTTTCTGCCCTTTACAGATGTCTCGGCTACAAAGCCATAACGCTTGTCCTGAAAGGTAACATCCATGGCCTTTGCAAAAGCATCAACAGCCATAAAACCCGTGTTATGACGTGTTCCCTCGTATTCGTCGCCCGGATTACCCAGTCCGCAAATCAAAAACTTATCCATGTAGTGTCTTGAAATATCAAAAACGGCCGACCCTCCAAGAGAGCCGGCCGGTATTGTTTCGTAGTGTACAGAGATTATTCTGCACTTTCTGTTGTTTCGGCTTCAGCCTCACCCTCTTCCTCAGTAGTTGTATCTGCAACGCTTGCATTACGTGTCATCTTCACAGAACATACGACAACATCCTTGCCTGTTGCAATATCAAGGCCTTCATAAGAGAGCTGTCCAACCTTAATACTCTTGCCAATGCGCAAGTCTTTTACATCAACATCGAGGTGTTCGGGTATTACCTGATAAGGAGCTGTGACGTCAATCTTGCGGATTGACAGGTTCATACGTCCACCATCACGAACACCCTGTGCCAGGCCTACGAGCTTAACGGGGATACCGATAGTAATGGGTTTCTGCTCGTTAATCTCATAAAAATCAACGTGCAGAGGAGCATCGGTTACAGGGTGGAACTGAATTTCTTTCAGGACAGCCGTATGGTCAGTGCCGTCAATGTTGATTCTTACTACATAAATGTGCGGAGTGTAGATGAGCTTGCGCAATTCGCTGAATGAAGATGCGAAAGCAAGGGCAACGGGTAAGCCTTTGTCGTCCTTTTTCTCACCATATAAATTACAAGGAACAAAACCTTCTTTGCGAAGGGCTTTAGAAGCTTTCTTACCAAGGTTCTCGCGCTTCTGACCTGAAATGCTGATTTCTTTCATCGTGTTACTCTAAATTAAATAGTTATATTAATTCGCCATCACACTGGGAATTACTTTTACCAATCTGAAAAGCGGTGCAAAAGTACGCTTTTTATTTTGTTTCAACAAAGATTGCATACAAAAACAAACATTTATCATTGCTTTTTTGCAAGAAACTATATATTTTGCTACTTTTGCGTTGTAATTGTAATGGATAAAAAGACGCAAGAGCGATGATTAACCGGGAATTGATAAGAATTAAAATAGTACAGTTAACCTATGCCTACTATCAAAACGGTAACAAGAATATAGATGTTGCTGAGAAAGAGTTGCTTCTCAGTCTTTCAAAAGCTTACGATCTTTACAATTATCTTCTTGAACTTATTGTAGCCGTGACGCATGAAGAGCGTCGTCGTCTTGACTTGCTTACCCAGCGTGCCGAACGCGAGGGAACAGAGCTTCCGTCGCAAAAGTTTGCTTTCAATAAGTTTGCGGTTCAACTTGAAGAAAATAAAATGCTGAACGGTTTTCTTGAAGACAAGAAACTTTCGTGGTCGACCAATTCAGAATTTATTCATAAGCTCTGCAATCAGATTGAACAAAGCGAGGCCTATCAGGAATATATGTCGGCACCGGAAGGCGATTACGAGGAAGACCGCGAGGTGTGGCGCAAGATTTACCGGCAGCTTATACAGGATAATGACGATTTGCAGGCCCTTTTGGAAGAGAAAAGCTTGTATTGGAATGATGACAAGGAGACGGTAGATACTTTTGTTCTGAAAACAATTAAGCGGTTTGACCCGAAAGAAAAGGGGGACCAGATGCTGTTACCTGAATATAAAGATGAGGACGACAAGAACTTCGCACGCAAGCTCTTCCGTGCTACTATTCTTAATGCAGATGATTATCAGCATTATATGAGCGAGACATCGCGCAACTGGGACTTCTCCAGACTGGCGTACATGGACGTCGTTATTATGCAGATAGCCATTGCCGAAATGCTTACATTCCCGAACATTCCCGTTCAGGTGACCATTAATGAATATGTGGATCTGGCCAAGCTTTACTCCACACCTCGCAGTGGTGGCTACATTAACGGTATGCTTGATAGCATTGCACGTTATTTGATTGACTCGGGAAAGATGTTGAAAGCTATGCCACAGCGAACTGAACGTATACAGGAATCTCCCAAACCTGTTGGCTCATCATTGGTTCGGTTCGTGCACAGGCCTCGGGTTAATGAGGAACAACAATCTTCTGATGTGGAACCATCTTCAAATGTTGACATCAATACCGTTGACGGAGAAAAATCAACCGACAAATAATAATAAACATATCTAAAATTATAAATTGAAAGTATGAATACAATCTTATTGTCTGCACAGGCTGCAGCACAGGGCAATGGTGGATTCGGTAGTATGATATTCATGTTGATTGCAATATTTGTTGTGATGTGGCTTTTTATGTTTCGTCCACAACAAAAACGCCAGAAGAAAATACGTGAGTTCCAGAATTCTCTTCAGGAGGGAACGAAAGTTGTCACAGGCGGCGGTATTTACGGCACGGTGAAGAGCTTGGATCAGGTAAAGGGAACTGTGGATGTAGAGATTGCCCGTGGTGTTGTTATTACGGTTGATAAGGGTTACGTTTTCCAGGATGCGGCCCAGCAACAGCCAAATGCTTAAATTAAAACAAATTATACAAACTGTCAGAGGCTTCTTGTCGGGCTTTCTAAGCAAGGAGTTTCTGATTTTTCTTTTCTTTCTTGCCTTAAGCGGAATCTTCTGGTTAATGAAGACTCTCGATGAGACATATGAAGAAGAGTTCCCTGTATGTGTACGTTTGGCAGGAGTCCCGAAGAATATTGTTATGACATCGAAACTGTCTGATACTATTCGGATAACCGTACGCGACAAGGGATTTCAGCTTCTTTCCTATTCAACGGGGCACAAGTTCCGTCCCATTGTGCTTAATTTCAACACATATGCCAATAAGCAAACAGGGCATGGCGAAGTGTCTGTTTCGGATCTTCAAAAATATATCCGGCAGCAGTTGTATGCTTCTTCATCACTCGTGCTGTTGAAAGCTGACCAACTCGATTTCTATTTTAATTATGGACGAAATAAGCGAGTAAGAATAAAACTGTTGGGTAACGTTGTGCCTGCACACAATTATTATTTAGCCCATGTGCAGTTCAAGCCCGATAATGTTGTTGTGTATGCGAGCAAGGAAAGTTTGGATGAGATGGACGAAGTGTCCACAGAGTATTTGAATATTGTCAATTTTGATGATACCGTTACGCGTACGGTCAGGCTGAAACCGATTCATGGAGCGAAGATTGTGCCTGAAACGGTTCGCATGACGCTTTATCCGGACATTCTGACTGAAGGCTCTTTGGATGTACCTGTTACAGCAATTAATAAACCATCAGGATTAATTATACGGACCTTTCCACAACGTGTTAAGGTTAAGTTTACGGCAGGAGCCAATGTTTTCCGACTTGTGCGTCCTTCCGATTTCTCGGTAGTGGTCGATTATAAGGAGATTGCGGCACGTCCTTCAGACAAGTGCAAACTTTATTTACGCAGCCATTCACGCTTTGCTACCAATGCAAGTCTGGATATTACACAGGTCGATTATCTTATCGAACAGCAATGAAATACATAGCTGTTACAGGTGGAATAGGGAGTGGGAAGAGCTATGTTTGCGAGTTGTTGGCTGAACATGGCATTCGTGTATATGATTGTGACAGAGCGGCGCAGCGTTTAATGTTTGAAGATAGGGATATACAGGAAAATCTCAGCAAGCTTATAGGCGAACCTGTCTTTCAGCATGGACTACTTCAAAAGTCAATATTGACGCATTTTCTTTTGGCTTCGGCAGATAACCAGCAGGCTGTAAACGAAATTATTCATCCGGCAGTTGCGTCCGATTTTAAACGTAGTGGATATACTTGGCTTGAAAGTGCAATACTGTTCGACAGCAGATTCGATCAAAGAGTAAGCTTTTCTTATCGTGTGTGTGTATCAGCACCACTTGATATTCGTATCGAAAGGATTATGCGTCGCGACGGCATTTCACGCTCAAAGGCATTGGAATGGATACGGGGTCAGATGCCTCAGGATGAAGTTGCAGCGCGTTGTAACTTTGTCATTACAAATGATGGCTTTCAATCATTATCCCCGCAGATAGAACAATTATTGGCCTCGGTGCCAGCCGGTTGCCTATAGAATGGAGAGGGGAAAGGGGCTTCATAGTATAAGGATACAATAAAAAGAATCATAAATAAACAAGATTAAAATAAAAGGGAAAATGGAAACAATACTTTCTATTGCTGGTAAACCAGGACTGTATAAACTGGTTTCTCGTGGTAAGATGAACCTTATAGTTGAATCGATTGACGACGCACGCCGTCGCATGCCGGCCTTTTCGACCGACCGCGTAACGAGCCTGGGCGACATCGCTATGTATACCGATGCCGATGATATACCTCTTTGGAAGGTGCTTGCAAAGGTGGGTGAGAAAGAGGGTTTAAAGGTAACATCACTCAAATATAAGAAATGTTCGAGCAGGGAACTGCGCAAATACTTCGGTGAGGTGCTCCCCAACTTCGATCAGGACCGCGTGCATGACAGCGATATTAAAAAGCTGTTACAATGGTATGACATCCTTGTTAATAATGGATATACCGATTTTAAGGCTATCCTTGCACCTACTGAAGGTGACAATATTGCCGATCGTACGGATAAGGGGGAGACTGCTGAAACGAAATAATTAGTAATTACGCTTAAAACGTTTTATAGCCTAAAAACGAATGCCGTGTATTCTATGACCAACTGCGTTCGTGGCATTCTCACAGAAAACCAAGCCGAAGAAGAAAAGGTCTACCCTTTTGCCAAAAAGGGTAGACCTTTTTGCTCAAAAAGGTAGACCTATTTTGAAGAAAGGGTAGACCTATTTACCCGAAGGGGCAGACCTTTTTGCTCAAAAAGGTAGACCCGTTTTGAAGAAAAGGCAGACCTGTTTAAGTTTTCTGTTGTTTTCTTTTCCAAACATTTCATCTTTCTTCTTACTACATACTATTTTGTGATAAGTATTTGATAATTATTGCTGTCTGGTAACAATAAACCAAATCGGAGAAATCAAAAACGGAAAAAGATAAAACAGGGTTGGAATATTGACAATACTACATGGCACTTGATTTGATATATACCAGCCCAGGTGCCATGTTTTGAACAGATACCTACAGCTTTAATTCTCTGGTAAACCTGATTCCGGATTGAATTTTACAGAGACTTTCCTGTTCTGAACTATATTTACCTGCCCGTTATATGCAATATCAGATTCATCATATTTCATATTCGGTCGGGCATAATATACTTTCAGATGATAATTGCCTGCCGTCAATTTGCTCATCTTAAAACGAACATCATATTTGCAAATGCAATCGGCAAGTGCATCAAGGACATTATGGTACACGACAAGGGTAATCTGATTGCTTTGATTAGCGACATTCACATGAATGTTTTTTACGGCACAGTTGGCTTTCACGTCTTCCAGCATACATTGGGCTATTCCGTCTTTGCCCAGCTCCATGCTTAAAGTTGCCGGCACAATGTTGTTTTCAGCATAGGCATCGGGACGTGTCTCTGTTGGAGAGAGTGTTAACTTGCAA
>CALIIG010000108.1 GCA_938018155.1 uncultured Prevotella sp. | reverse complement strand
AGATGTTTTCTATCAGCAGTTTGTTGACATTAGCATCAATCTCCTCACCTGTTTGCACAATATCGTCGAGGGGAGTGGCCCGCTCTATCACGATAAGTGCCCCCACTTTGCTTCGCGCCATATCCATGCATGCCCAGACAATAGGCATGATTGTCTCCTTGTCTTCGACATGTTCCTTGTCTTGCTTCCGACTGAAAAGGCTCACAATTTTACGCACCCTCTGCCTTTCGCCAAGCTGGTAAAGGAATTTTCGAATTTCGTCCTTGAAAAGAACTATCAAACCTATAACGCCTACGCTGACCAGTTTATCGAGTATGCTGCCCAACAGTCGCATTTCAAGCACCTGCGATACAAAAAGCCAAACCAGCACAAAAACCATGATTCCGATGAAGACATTGAGCGAACGGCTCTCTTTCATTAGCCTGTAGATGTAGTATAACATCAGTGCAACCAGGCAAATATCAATGGCATCTTTTATTCCAAATTCAAAAAACATAGTTCTTTTCCTTTTATTTTTGCGGAGTTATCAAGTTAGAGGGAGTTAAGGAGTTAAGACAAATGTTTATTCATAAACTTGCTGTCGACCTGTAAATATTCCCTACTGTTTATAATATTATAGAGGTAAGGACCGACAATTACATAACCCGAATGCTTCCTTCGAATTATTAACCATCCGCTAACCTTTCCTTATGGCTTCAACTAACTTCACTGCCTGCACGGCCTCTTTGACATCGTGCACGCGCAATATTGATGCACCCTTCAGCAGTGCTGCGGTGTTTATAACCGTGGTTCCGTTGAGAGCCTCATCAACCGTAACGCCCAACGTTTGATGAATCATACGTTTTCGCGATACACCAACGAGCAAAGGTAGTTCCAATGCCTGCAGCTTGTCAAGCTCTTTAAGCAGTTTAAAGTTATCCTCCGCGGTTTTTCCGAACCCGAATCCCGGGTCAAGGATAATGTCTTTACAGCCTTCAGCCCTGAGCTGCTCTGTTTCAAGAGCGAAGTTTACCAACATATCCTTCAGATTATTCTGTACGCTCATCAGGATGTAAGGCACCTTAAGGCGTCCCATCATCGTAAAAATAGCGGGTACATTACTATGTGAAGGCTCCAAAGGTGTATCTACAATACCTGTCTTTCCGCCTTCAGAAACATCGTTAATCATATCGGCACCATACTCCTCTACGGCCATACGGGCAACGTCAGGACGATAGGTATCTACCGAAACGGCAACGTCAGGTTGTTCGCGTTGCACCACAGGCAGCGCACGTCGCAGGCGTGCCATCTCCTCTTCTTCGCTTACTTCCTGTGCTCCCGGGCGTGTAGAGAAAGCACCTACATCTATAACAGAACCCCCTTCGGCAACTATTTGGTTAGCCCTTTCCGCAATTTCGGCTTCGCTCTGCTTGCGGCTACCCGCAAAAAAACTGTCGGGCGTACAGTTCAATATGCCCATTACCCGGGGCAGTTCGAGCGACATTAACCGCCCCTTTATATTTAATGTGTAATTCATTTTTAGCGTTATCAACCGGTCTTATTCCTATTCTGGTTTTAAATTCACATACCAATATATATCCTTCTGCATATTTAACCCGTCTGCCCTGCACCAGAGTTACCATCTGTCAAAAGGTTTAACCTGCTACCTTGCACAAATATTTACACGGCAACTGCTGTATACAGCCAACACGTATAGGGTTAAATTGTACCGATTACAGGCTTTTGTCATCTGCTCATATCATTGAACAAATCAACCATTGCGAACTTTTCGCAGCGAACTCTTCACCATGCAAAGATATTCCTTTTTGAGGAAAGATACAAACGAACTGATGTATAATGTATGAGAACCGGCAGTTCTGACAACCCTCTCTCACCACCATCGCCCATACATCATGCCACAGCCACCAGCCGATATGTGTTTTAAAAGAACATAAATAATATATATACGCCCTGCTCTATTTGCCATAATTATGTATTTTTGTATGCAATAACAAAAGCTAAAATTCTTATTTATCATGGATATTAAAGCGTTATACGAGCTGTATAAAAGCCATCCCGTGGTTACAACAGACAGTCGCGAATGCCCCCCTGGCAGCATTTTCATAGCCCTAAAGGGTACTTCGTTCGACGGAAACAAGTTTGCTGCTGCTGCCTTAGAAAAGGGATGCAGCTATGTTATTGTTGACGAACCCGAATATTACAAGGCCGACGACCCGCACATGATTCTGGTTAACGACTGCCTTACCACGTATAAAGAGCTGGCACGTGAGCACCGCCGGCAGTTCAATATCCCGGTAATAGGCATCACCGGCACCAACGGGAAAACTACTACCAAGGAGCTTCTGTCGGCCGTACTGGCCGAAAAGTATAACGTTATGCACACCGAAGGCAACTTTAACAACGATATTGGTGTGCCGAAAACGCTGTTACAACTGCGTCCCGAGCATCAGATAGCCGTCATCGAGATGGGAGCATCGCACCCGGGCGACATCAAAAAACTCGTGGAATATGCCGAGCCTACCTGTGGCCTTATTACGAATGTGGGACGCGCCCACCTGCAAGGGTTCGGGTCGTTTGAGGGTGTAATGCGCACAAAAGGCGAGTTATACGACTTCCTGAAGGCTCACAACGCGCTCACTTTCCTCAACACAAGCAACAGCTATCTGGTTGAAATGGCACGCCAGCGCGAGCTTGCCCGAATTGTAAGCTACGGGCAAGACAAACAGGCTAACGTGTGGGGGCACGTAGTTAGTGCCGACCCGTTCCTGCGAATAGAGTGGAATGCCGACACACTTACCCTTAAGCTGCAGGCCGATAACGACCTCAAAGACAATGCCGATGCAAGTAACAACGGCACGATGATGCAGGTACAAAGCCACCTTATCGGCACCTATAACCTCGATAACATACTGGCAGCCATCACCGCAGGCCTGCATTTTGGCGTTACACCCGCCCAAATTTGCCACGCTTTAGAGCATTATACACCCGCCAATAACCGCTCACAGCTCACCACCACTGCCGACAACTGGCTTATCGTAGACGCATATAACGCCAACCCCACGAGCATGACGGCCGCCATTAACAACTTTACCCACATCAGTGTAGCCCGGCCCAGAATGGCCATTTTGGGCGACATGCGCGAGCTGGGTACCGTTAGCGGTGAAGAACACCAGAAGATAGTTGACAGCCTGGCAACAGCAGGGTTGGACGATGTATGGCTTGTGGGTGACGAATTTATGAAAACCCGATGCAACTTCCGCAAGTTTCGTGATGTAGAAGAGGTAAAAAACGCCATACGCGAACAAAAGCCACGCGGCCACTATATTCTGATTAAAGGATCAAACGGCATTCGTCTTTTCGAACTTCCTGAGCTGTTATAACACACGTTTATAAGGGCATTACACATAAAATACGGGGGCAAGGGGACAGCCTTACATCCTTTTGCTCCCGTCATAGTACAGACCCGTTAACCCCTTTATACTATAAAGGTCATCGTTCGACGGCCGTCGGCAATGCTGCTGACGGCCGTCACACTATCAGTCTGACGCAAGAAAGGGGAAACTACTATGATGTAATTTCCCCTGCAATAAGCCGTAAAGCCTTATCCTTAAGCCCCTGAATGACGGAGCTTAAGGTAAATCTTTTATTATCCGCGCAACCAGCAGGCGTGCAGGAACCACAGAACCGACATGCCCGAACCCCTGCATTTCGTACAGAGGTACAGTAGCATTGCCTATACCCTCAAGCACAGCCTTAAGGTAAAAATTCTCTTCATAGCGTGCCATCAGCTCCAGATGGCGGTCGCCCGTCATCAGCACGAGGCGTGTCTTAAACTTGCGAACGTTGTTCAGCGGCGCATAACGGTCAACCAGTGGCGTAGTATAAGAGATGTGACGCTCCTTGCGAATGGTAAAGTGCGTGGCTGTCTGCCCGCCGATGGGCAGGTAAGCGGCAATCGAATCAGCATCTACGCCATAGCTCGCAAGGTAAGACTTGTCAAGGCACAACATCAGCGTGAGGTAGCCTCCGGCCGAGTGTCCCGACACAAAAACCTCGGAGGGCGAACCACCATACTCAGCAATATGCCTGTAAACCCATGCTACGGCCGCGGCCGCATCGTACGTATATTCGGGATTCTTAGCCCGTGGAGACAAGCGGTAATTGACGCCGACAACGGCAAATCCTTTCGCCCTGAACTCGGCAGGAAGCTCTTTATGGCCCGCCTCCAGCCCGCCGCCGTGAAACCATACCACGGTTTTGAAGGGACAGCGGGTACCTGCGGGATAATAAATATCGAGCTTGCAACGCTCGCGTCTGTACGCCGACGTATCGCCGGAAGCCACGTAGGGAATGTTCTCTACCTGCTTATAATGTACCTGTGCCGACGCCGCGAACGGAGCCGACAGCAGCAAGGACAGTGAAAAAATGATTTGTTTAAACATAAGTTATATTTTATTGTCTATTACAAAATTATACATTGTTGGCTTAAATCAGTATCTTTGCACGACAAATTATTAAGACATTACGTTATGAACGTACCATTTGAAGATGTAGAATACCACCATACCATGCCCATGCAACTTCGCTTTATCGACGGCGATCAGTTCGGACATGTCAACAACAGCATTTATTTTCAATACTACGATACGGCTAAGTTTCACTATTTTCAGGACGTATGCCCTGCGCTTACAGAAAGACACGCCATTGTCGTAGTGCATATTGATGCCGACTTTCTGTCGCAGGTGCACACCACTGACGAAGACGAAGTGCAGACAGCCATTACTAAAATAGGCAACAAAAGTTTTGTTTTCCAGCAGCGTCTCATCGATGCGCGGACGCATGAAGTGAAGTGTATAGGGCGCACCATTATGGTACCGTTCGACGTGGAGCGAAACATGGCCGTGCCCTTCAAGCCCGAGTGGCGTAAAGCTATTGAACGTTTCGAGGGACGTTCGCTTTCAGAGGGCCGGTAACACCGGCACACAACCCTCCGTCCGACAGTGGCAACGGGCTGCAGCAAGCAGGCAGACAAACTGCAGACAAACAAGAAATTAAGGGCAATTGTTTTGAAAACTGCCTGTTTTTACTTAACTTTGCCCATATAATCATCCTGAGCCGAACTCAGCCAACAGATGAAAGATATTAAGAAAATAGTTCTCACCGGCGGTCCCTGTGCCGGTAAAACCACGGCCCTGGTTAAGGTTATCGAGCACTTTTCAAGCCG
Source organism: uncultured Prevotella sp. (assembly GCA_938018155.1). Lineage (GTDB taxonomy): Bacteria > Bacteroidota > Bacteroidia > Bacteroidales > Bacteroidaceae > Prevotella. Next base: position 1,881 of record CALIIG010000108.1, on the reverse strand, counting down.
CGGATATAAGGTTTTTACTATCCCTGAGGTACCCACTATATTCTTACAGGCCGGCATGGACTACCTGACGAAGAACCAGAACTGGTTTTACGAGGGTGAGAAATCGACATTAGAGGTACAGCTTGCACTTGAAGACGACTTCACACGCATGGCTAAAACCATCGACGGGCCGGTGGTCATCATCTGCGACCGCGGCGCGCTGGATATCTCTGCATATCTTCCGGCCGAGATGTGGGAGAAGATAACGGGCTTGTGTAACGTCACAACGCAGCAGCTTCGCGACCGTTATGACGCCGTGCTGCACCTGGTATCGGCCGCCGACGGTGCCGAACAGTACTACAATACTACAAGTAATGAGGTGCGCACCGAAGGCATAGAGCGAGCCCGTTTGCTCGACCGGAAGGTTATTCAGGCATGGACCGGGCACCCCCATCTGCGCGTAATCAACAACCATGACAACTTCGACACGAAGATAAACCGTGTGCTTAAAGAGATTTCGGCGGTGCTCGAACTGCCCCTCCCCATCACCGAGGAGCGCAAATACATTGTGCGCGTGACGTCGAATGACATACCAAATGTAATAGAGAGTGACATCATCCAGACCTATCTTGTGGCTGATCCCGACTACGAAGTGCGCTTACGCCGCCGTCGTTGGAAAGGCGGGAAGACGGTTAATGTACATACAACCAAGAAGCGTGTGGGCACCGACCATGAAATTGAGACCGAAAGGCAGGTGAGCAATGCGCTGTATGAGTCGCTCCTGGCGCAGGCCGACCCCTATCGTCACCCCATACACAAACAGCGACGCAGTTTTATCTGGGAAGGCCAGTACTTTGAATTGGATACCTATCTCGGGCGACTTAAGGGGCTCGTTATTCTTGAAACCAAAGGTATCACCGATACCGAAGACGTTAACTTCCCACCTTTTATAAAGGTGATTGAAGACATCACCGGTAACAAGAATTACTATAACTACAACTTAGCCCTGCGCAAATAGGGCCGCATGCCCCCGACATTGCATGCCGGTGCCGTCGCAGGCGTCTGGGCGCGAAAGGCTACGGGCTGACAAAGATAAAGAAAGACAAGAGACTATGTATATTGTCATAGCCGGAAATATCGGCAGTGGAAAGACTACGCTAACCCATATGCTCGTCAAACATTACGGGTGGACGCCGCGCCTGGAAAGCGTACAGGCCAATCCTTACCTTGACGATTACTATAAGGATATGAAGCGGTGGTCGCTCAATCTGGAAACTTTCTTCCTCAAAGAACGCTTCCGTGACCTCCTCGAAATTGAGAAATCGCGGGAAACTATCATACAGGATCGCTCCATCTTTGAAGGCGTATTCATATTCACTGCCAACAATCACGACATGGGAAACATGAGCGATCGCGACTTCGATACATACATGGGACTTTTCCGTTCAATGATGCTGGTGCTTCGAAAACCCGACCTGATGGTTTACCTTAAGGCGTCGGTGCCCCATCTTGTGGAAAACATTCATCGGCGCGGACGGGATTATGAGCAGAATATGCAGCTGGATTATCTGCGTAATCTCAATCAGCGGTACGACGATTTCATACAAAACCAGTATGACGGAAAAACGCTGACGATAGAGGTTGACAACATCGACTTCCTGCATAACCGTGAGTATTTCGCTTCGGTTATCAAGCAAATTGACAAATCTCTGAATGAAATAGAACATAAAAACGACAATACATTATGCATATAGCCATAGCAGGAAACATAGGAAGCGGCAAGACTACGCTTACAAAAATGCTTGCACAGCGATACGGATGGACGCCACGCTTCGAGCCGGTAGACAATAATCCATACCTCGATGACTTCTATAAGGATATGAATCGCTGGGCATTCAATTT
>CALIIG010000107.1 GCA_938018155.1 uncultured Prevotella sp. | reverse complement strand
AAGGAGGGCATCATCGAACAGATCAAGGCGATGGTGACGACACCCGAGGAAGCCAACAAGAACTTCGACCAGCTCAAGAAGCTGCAGCAGGAATGGAAAGAAATCAAGATGGTGCCGGCAGAGAAAGCGAACGAACTGTGGCGGAACTACCAGCTCTACGTCGAGCAGTTCTACGATCTGCTGAACCTCAACCGGGAGGCGCGCGAATACGACTTCAAGAAGAACCTCGAGAAGAAGACCCGCCTCTGCGAGGCGGCGGAGAAACTGGCCGACGAGCCGGATGTCATCAGCGCCTTCCACCAGCTGCAGGAGCTGCACCAGGAATACCGGGAGACGGGACCCGTCGCCAAAGAGCTCCGCGAACAGATCTGGGCACGCTTCAAGGCCGCCAGCACCGTCATCAACAAACGCCACCAGCAGCACTTCGAGGAACTGCGGAGCCGTGAGGAGGAGAACCTCACGAAGAAGACCGCACTCTGCGAGAAGGTAGAGGAGATCGCCAGGCAGGAGAACAAGACCTCGGCCGACTGGGAGAAGCACACCAAGGAGATCATCGCCGTCCAGCAGGAATGGAAGACCATCGGCTTCGCCCCGCAGAAGATGAACGTCAAGATTTTCGAGCGTTTTCGCACGGCTTGCGACAATTTCTTCAGCCGGAAATCAGAATATTATAAGGAAATTAAAAAGCGTTTCGCAGAGAATGCAGAAAAGAAACGCGCGCTCGTTGAGAAAGCACAGGCTCTGGCTGATTCAACAGACTGGAAAGCAACCAGCGATAAACTCATTGCCCTTCAAAAAGAATGGAAGACTATCGGCATCGTGCCCCGTAAGCTCGGTGACCGCCTTTGGGAAGACTTCCTGTCGGCATGCAACCGCTTTTTCGAAGCCCGCAACGAGGCAAATGCAGGTTCACGCAACGACGAAAAGGCCAACTTGGACAAGAAGCGCGACATTATCGCCCGACTAAAAGCCATGGCAGAGGAGGCCGGCGACGATATACAGGCAAAGGTTCAAGCCTTAAAGGATGAGTATAATACCGTGGGACACGTGCCCTATAAGGACAAGGACAAGGTGTATAAAGAGTATCACGAGGCACTCGATAAGGTGTATGACACACTGCATATCAGGCAAACGCACCACCGTTTGGACAATTTTAAGAACAACCTTAAGAGCGTAGCGAAGCGCGGTGACGATGCCATCGACAGCGAACGCGCCCGTTTAATGCACCGTTATGAGCAGCTGAAGCAGGAGGTTTCAACTTACGAGAACAACCTTGGCTTCCTGAATATCGCAAGCAAAAAAGGCAATAGCCTCGTAGAAGAGATGAACAGGAAGGTGCAAAAATTAAAGGATGAGGTTCAGCTTACGTTTGATAAGATAAAGGCTATCGACCAGCAGGCACGCGAAGAAGCCGAAAATGACGATAAAAATACAGAGAAATAACAGGTGCTTATGGCTGAAGACCATATAGACAGAGCACAGAAATTCCTCGACAGTCTGCAACGATTGGGTGAGCAACTCAAAGCAGCCGAAGACCGTCAGGGCTTTTATCTTGCACAGATGCTTCAATTAAAGCAGGCAGGTAAAACCGGTGACGCAGAATATCAGGAGCTGAACGGGAAGAGCCAATCGTTGCAATTGCTCATCGATAAGTACCGTCCCGTTTACCTGGAGCGTATGGAAATGGTGAAGAACGTGCAGGCAACGGTCAGGAAACGCCGCATGAAGAGGGGCTGAAACATGCCGAAAGCACGAATAAAAAGCGCAGAAAGAAGAGTAAAAAACAGAAGAAATAGCGAGCCTTAAGTCAAAGAAGAACACAAAAAGAGGGCACAAAAGAATATGCTTACAAACGTTACTTATTATCTTACGGCCCTGAACGTGCTGACGTTATTGGTGTACATGGACGACAAAATAAATGCCAGGCTTGGTGGTCGACGCACATCTGAACGTACGTTACTGATGCTATCGGCCGCCGGTGGCTCCGCAGGTGCTTTGATTTCCATATTTATTGGCCGCCACAAAAGTCGCAAGCCACGTTTCCGTTACGGCGTCCCCATCATGTTTTTATTCCATATAATTATCCTGTGGCTATTTGAAACATACGCCGGTTAAAGTGGAAAAATCATTATATTTTGACAGAAATACAAAATAAAAAAGGCGAAGAAGCATTGCTTCCCCGCCTTTTTCCTTGTCCTCTTTCATTCAATAGCCAGCCTCTTATAACTACCAAATCCTCATTTCTACACTCTTTTTAAAAGTAAAAAAGTAAAGAAATAAAAGGATAAAAAAGGCTTGGCCGAACTTGGAAAGAGAAGAAAGACCAGGCATTAAAAGCGGTTTTGGCCGTTAAAATCGCCCATTAACCCTAATCTTTTCCCTTTTGATTCTTTAATTTTTTAATCTTTTAATCCTTCTCAAAGTGCTGAAAGTCCTTCACCCTGTGCCATGCACCGCCCCATTTAAAGCCGTGAGCGATGAATAACCGGTACAGCAAGTCGCCACGAGTAATCTTATAAGGGAACGCGGCCATGCGGTCAACATTCTTCGTTGCCGTCGCAGGCCGCACGGTAATCTTGCCCGAAGGCGACCGATGATAATAAGGATTGTAGAGCGTGTTCACGTCAATGGCCATGCCCGCAGCGTGTGCCGACAGCTTTTTTGAGCCGCTGACCTTGCGGAAACAGAAGCAGCTGGTGTTGTTGGCACGCATGGAACGTTCGTCGTCGGCACCGAAATCGTCAATCAATCTGATGCTGTGAACAGGGTAACGATGATGGTAAAGCTCGCGGAAAATATCGATTAAGTCGGCCGCTATAGCTTTATTGCAGACGATTTCGCCCAGCCGTGTACGCCCGTCCACGTCAACATGCAGCACCCTTACATACCTTAATGCCGACCGATTTACCGTGCAACCCTTTGGAAAAGAGCGGCCATCCATGCGCGCAAACACCGCATCGGGGATGGCTTCCTGCGAGAAACACCGTTGCTCGCCATAGGCTTTTACGGCCCCGGCCGACACAACCGTCCCGGCCCGCCATGCCATTAACGCCTGCAAATCGTGTGCAACGTTCTGCCCCGTCGCCTCTAAACTGCCCAACAGCAAGCCAAAAGCCAGGAGAATAATGCCTGCGAAGCATCGAAAATTCATCATCACCCTATTTCAAAAACAAGACAAACACCTTGCCCTTTCAGAATTGAAAGTAGATAAAAGGCTGAATATCACTGCTCTTCACCTGAATAACGATATACACAACCAGCGTTAAAAGCACAGCCGAAACAACCACATTACCCTTCTGCAACATCCTTACGGCGAAGCCTTGCCAGCTGTCGGGTACAAAGTGGGTAACGTAACCCAGCAGCATAAACGCCAGCACGTATTTGTATCCGGCCAGTACTTGCGGAACCAGTTCGGCATGGAAGTTCGTAAAAATCTGCGCCAGCATCGTGCCTACACCCGCAAATGTGGCGTTCCTAAAGAAGAGCCAGGTGAAGCATACAAAATGAAACGTGAGCACAACAGCCGCTGCACGCCGCCACCCGTGAGAACGATAGTGACGCCCGCGTTGCAGAATCTCCGTGCGAAAATACTTGTGTGCCACCAGCCCGAGCCCGTGAATGCCGCCCCAAACCACAAAGTTCAAACTGGCTCCGTGCCACAGTCCGCCGAGCAGCATGGTTATCATGAGGTTGATGTATTGCCTCACCTTTCCCTTTCGGTTGCCTCCGAGTGATATGTAAATGTAGTCACGAATCCACGTCGACAGCGAAATGTGCCACCGTCGCCAGAAGTCAGTAATGCTGTCGCTTTTGTACGGAGCGTTGAAGTTCATCGGAAAGCGGAAACCCAACAACAGTGCAATGCCGATGGCCATGTCGCTATAGCCGCTGAAGTCGCAGTAAATCTGCATGGCATAGCCGTATATTCCCAGCAGATTTTCGAAGCCCGAGTAAAGCGTTGGGTTGTCAAAGATGCGGTCAACAAAGTTTAAACTGATATAATCGCTGATGACAGCCTTCTTGAACAAGCCTGTCATGACGAAGTAAACACCCTGTGCAAACATCTCGCGCGTGATGGCAACGGGCTTCCTGATTTGCGGGGCGAAGTCGGTAGCACGCACAATAGGCCCCGCCACAAGCTGCGGAAAGAACGACACGTAGAACGCATAGTCCATCAGAGAGCCCAGCGGACGGATGTCGCCGCGGTAAACATCGATGACGTAGCTCATGCTTTGGAACGTGAAAAAACTTATGCCAACAGGCAGAAAAATGTCCCAGGGCTGGAAGTTATGCCCAATTATCGCGGCCCACATACCTGCAAAAAAGTTGGCGTACTTGAAGTAACCCAGCAGCCCCAGGTCGATAAACAGACTCAGAAACAAGAGCATTTTCATTCGCTTTCCATTGCCCTGCCCCGACGATTTCATACGTCCGATACCTTCGGCAATGAAGTAATCGCTCGTTGTCACCACCGCCAGGAGGAAGAAATAAAACCCGCTGCTCTTATAATAAAAGTAGTAGGAGAACAGCGTTACAAACAGTATGCGCAGGTTGCTGCGACGTTGCAGCAGCATGTAAACGAACGAAACGCCGAAGAACAGGTACAGAAACAGCCCGCTGCTAAATATTAAAGGGCTCTTCGGATTATATGTAAGGATGCTGATTAAACGCTCTGTCATTCTGATTCTAATTTAATACGACGCTGATAATTCTTCAATCCTGCCTCGAACGACGGGTAAATTTTACCGGCCACATACTTCCCACCGCCGTAGCTTAAATGGGTATAATCCTTGTTGGCCATGTTGCGGTCGACGAGCTTTCGCGTTGCGCCGTCGCCGCCCATCGCCTTAAAAAAGTTGCAAAAAGCAACCTTAGTGTCGGCCGCTGCCTGCTGTTGGAAGGCTGCAAGCTGATGCACTTCCTTCAGCGTTGTGATGCCGTCGGCACCGCGTTGTTCGTGGTCGGGCACGCTAAGCAGCAATATGCTGGCGTCGGGAAAAGCCTTATGCAGGTGGGTTATCACCTTTTTCATATTCTTTGCATAGTGTTGAATAATGCTCCTGGGGTTGCCTTTTACGGCCACGTTAAGGCCATAGTGCACAATAATAAGGTCGTAAGGGCGCAGCCTGGCAAAGCCCATGAGGGTTGATTGCGGAATATCCTGCAGCGTCAGTCCGCTTGATCCGCGCACGCTCATGCAGTCTAATATCACGCCCCGCTGGCTTTCGAGTGCCATTCCGAAGCCTGTAAAGCCTCCGTCAACGTCGCCAAACCTATAGTTTATTTTGCTTCCCTTGCCTTTAATCTCAAACATCTGTACCTGGTTCGAAGCACCAAAGCTGCGTGTTTGCGATGCGGCACTGCCTACGGTAGCCGTTATGGTTGCACCATTTGGGGCGGTAAAAAAGAGCCTTGCCACGTCGAACTGCCTCGAATGGGGCTGGTATTTGTTGAACGTTGTGGCCAGATTGGTAGTTACGCTCGCCCCTGCCGACACGCTGTAATAGCGTTCGCCGATGCCCTGACGGCTGCGGTCGAAGGGCTTTTTCACCACGCTGTATTCGCGTGTACCGCTGGTTTGCTGCGTAACCGTGCGCCTGCTGTTGCGGTTTATAGGGTTGGCGAGGTCAACCCAGCCCACTCCTTCTCCGCCGAACTTGCTCTGGAACAGCTCGCGTAAGTCGGCCGTCATGATGTCATTCTCCACAAACGAGTCGCCGAAATAGGCAATACGCACGGGTCGTCCCAGCGTTTTTACATGGCTCAGGGCCTCATAAAAATGGTCCATGCCGCCAGCCTCGCCGCCCGAATAGTCAACGATAGGTTCAACGCCACGGGGCCATTGCTCCTTGAAATCGATTTTTTTACCCTCCTTTGTCGTCGCCTCAATGGTCTTCGGAGCCTTGGGAGCGGGAATCACACCGGCCTCGTTGCCGTCGCGTTCGGGCAGAAGGTCGCTGAGCATATTGACGCTTCGCAGCGTTGTGCCGTCGATGGTTATCCCGGGCAACGCGTGCATGGCAAGCAGAAGAAAGAGTACTAATCCGGTAAGAACGAAAGTACGTTCTGAATCTCTCATGATAGTTTTTGTGTGTGTATATGCTTCTGGTTTGCAGAAAGCGCAACAGGCTGTCAGCCACTACATTATGCTTCCCGATCTGTTGTCCCGCGCCTGTTCTGCAATAGCACCGCTGCGGCCGCATGCCGGCGATGCCAGACAAACTCGTGCAAAGTTACTTCAAAATAACCAAACAACGGTATAATTTAAAAACAGTTTTTTTATTCCCGGGCATGAAAAACATCAATGCCCGGCCGGCCCGTGTGCCACGCTGCGCCTGAAAAGCCGTTGGAAACGCCCGTGCCATCGTGATACAACAGTCGTTACACGGGTTCAGGCAGGCGTACAACACGAATCAGTATATTCATTACACCCTGACGCACAACAGCTTACGCAATTACAGCAATGGGAAACAGAAGCATATCTGCCCCGTTTACGGCCTGATGCTCATTGTTCGACGGCCGCCGTACGCGCTGTTGACGGCCGTCACACCCATCGTTCGGCGGCCGCCGTACGCGTTGCTGACGGCCGTCGAACGGTGACCTTACAGGCACGAAAGCCGGAAACATACTGTTTAAAGGCCGGACACTTACACCGGTTTTGCCATGACATATTGTGCTGAACCCCTGCGTTCAGCCATGTGGAAAGGTGCACACCGGCGGTTCATCAACCCAAAATAACAGCTCTGCGAAACAAAAAATACAACCTTACCGGGGGAAAATGGCCAGTTCATCAGGCTATAACAGGGAAATAAAGAAATTTTATTACAAAAATAATCTTTTATCGTTCAAAATGTTGTTTATGTTGAAAACTTTATATATCTTTGTCCGACAACATCAAATTGAACCTGCAGAAAAAACCGCAAAACATCTGATAAAGTGCTTGTTATTACATTAAATTAATCTATAAAAGCTTATGAAACAATTATTACGCTTTTCATTTATCAGCATCGTCATGATGCTTTTTGCCACCAAAGCTATGGCAGCCCCGTTTGTAGTGCTCTCGTTTCCTGATGAAAATGCAGAGGGAAACAAGGATGAAGGCTACGGCTATACCAATAACTGGACGGCTAAAATAGGCAGTTATGAGTGGCTTCTGACCAATTTTAACAACTACAAATGGCAGAATAACTGGACTTACGTAAGGTGCGGAAGCAAGAAAGCAGACAGCGAAGCACGCATCGCTACGGCAAAGAAACTGCAGGAAGCTGTGGCTACAGTGGTTGTGGATGTGGACAAAATGGATAAGGCGTTACTCAATAAAGTGTTCCTCGCAGTGTCGGCAGACGGCACAACTGCCGAAAGCATCGTTGAGATACCAGCCGAGAAATGGGTTACCGGTCCGATGGTTTTCACCATTCCTGCGCCCAAAGCCGACCGGTATTATGCCATATATTTCAATAACAAAAAGGGCAAAGGCAACGGTGCTGTGCAAATATCGCGCGTTAAATACTATACTTCAGGCGAATACAGTGGCCCCGTAAGCATCAAGAATACGCCCGCAACAGCCTACACCATAGCCAAGGCTCAGGAGCTCGCTGCAGGCGGAGAGGGCCTCGCCGACTGGGTTTACGTCAAGGGATTTGTGACAAGCGTCGAAAAGTTTGAGATTAAACCGAAAGCCTGGAACAACGGAACCTACTGGATTAGTGACGATAAAGCCGGAACCAACAAGCTCTACATCTATGCCGGAAGATACGGAAACGGCACGGCTTTCACCAACGAAAACCAGCTGAAAGTGGGCGACGAGGTGGTAGTTTACGGCACTCTGGCCAAGAATACAGACCACACGCTCATGGACCGTGGCAACTATTTATACAGCGTCAACGGCACGGCCGTGACCGGAATACGCGCAACGGAAATAACGAAAAAAGCCGACAATAACGCTCCCCTCTACAATATGGCAGGCCAACGCGTAAGCAAAGCCTACAAGGGTGTGGTGATACAGAATGGGAAAAAGTTTGTAAACAAATAATGTTCATTTAATAATTTAACTTTCTTAATAAAACATTGTCTAATCAATTACATGTTGATAGATGGGAAAGGGCCGTGTTGTGACAACACAGCCCTTTTGTATTCTGTCGCTGAAAACGCCCTTTCTGTCGTGCCTTTACATGATTCTGCAGCGGCCTTAATCATTTAATCCATCACTGTTTACTTTATCTTTTTACACCTTTGCCTTTTTATTCCTGAGTGCTCCACTTTAATTTTTTAATCCTTTAATTCCTTAATTTTTGCACATCCCCGTCTTAAAATTTTACTTTTTTACCTTTTTACTTTTTTACTTTTAAGTTTGATGATCCTCTGATTTCTGCTTCCCCTGAAGGCGAGCGTGACGTCGCGCTCCTCCAATATAAACGGACCGTCGACCACAACATCCAACAAAGGAAGAATATCGGCCATGCGATCGCTCTCAATTTGCCCCATCGTGTAGCCCGTATACAGCCATATATCCTTCGTGGGAAAAGCGTCACGAACCTCACGAACCAGCGCAAGCACGTCGGAAAACGAATCCAAGGGGTCGCCGCCTGAGAGCGTAAGGCCCCGGATATACGGCTTCGACAGCTCGGAAAACAGATATTGTTTATCGGCGTCGGTGAAAGCACGCCCGCCCGTAAAGCTCCATGTCTGCTCGTTCTGGCAGCCTTTACAATGGTGCGAACAGCCGGCAACCCACAGCGTTACGCGAAATCCCTCGCCGTTATTTACGTCACACGACGTAATGTTATGAAAACGAAGCATCAGAAAAATAAAAATAAAACGATTGTAAAACTGAAGTGGACTGTCCGTAAAATTAAAGTAAACTAACCTCAAAATCAAAGTGAACCGAAAGCGAAATCAAAGTGAACCGAAAGCGAAATCAAAGTTAGCCGAAAGCAAAATCAAAGTTAACCGAAAGTGAAATCAAAGTCAGCCAAAAGCGAAATCAAAGTGAACCGCCCGTAAAAACGGGGCGATTCACCTGTAAAAACATCGCAAAGGCCGTCAATCGCAACTACAACGATACTCCTTAATGTGCTTAACGCGATCGCCAACCTCACACTGTTTGCCGTGGTTAAAGTTGTGATAATCAGTCGTTAAGTACCCCGTTACACGGCGCAGACGTCGTATATTCTCGCTCCCACAGACAGGACAGGCGTCGTTTATCTCGTCAGTGTAGCCGCAATCCAGACACGTATCGTTGGGCACATTGATGGCAAAATAAGGAATATCGTGCGCCATCGCGTAGTCGATTATCTGTTCAAGCGCAGTGATATTGTTCTTGGTTGTCGACGGCAACTCCACATACGTAATGCAACCGGCCGTAGAATAGCCCGTGAGCTGGCTTTCAATGTCGATTTTTTCAAACGGCGTCATCTGCTCCCAAACAGGTACATGTATCGAGTTGGTGAAATAATCGCGGTCCGATACATTTTTAATCACGCCGTAACGAGCCTTAAATTTCTCCATCGCCGTGAAGCAGAGGTTCTCGGCCGGCGTGTAATATACGCCGAAATTCAACTTATATTCGTGCTTAAATTCGTTGCATCGCTTGCTGAAAAGCTCTTCTATGCGCTTGGCCAAAGCCAGTCCTTCGGGTCGGGTATGGTTCATACCGATAAGAATTTGCAGCGTTTCGGCCATACCCAGCTGCCCTATTGCCAGCGTGCCATGCTTCATAGCCGACCGTATTCCTTCCGCAGGCACGTAACCTGCCATGGTGTTATTGTCCCACATAAAAGGGGTAGAGCGCGGGTCTTGCGAGCAAATCCAGTTGAAACGCTCAATTAAAGTATCCTTGGCTTCGTGTATTTTCCGGTCCAAAAGCGTCATAAACTTCTCCACATCGCCGCCTGCTTCCATGGCCAGCGTAGGCATAATGATGGTGGTTGGGCAGATATTGCCGCGCCCGTCCTTCAACTGTCCGAAGCCGTTTATGTCGAAACCGTTTGCCGTGCGGCAGCCCATCGTTGAGAAATATGTGCGCGGATCGTTGCGGTCGTAACCCTCGTTGCCACTCCAATCCACGTTGGCGTAGTTGGGATAAAGGCGTTGCGACGTCGACTTCATGGCCAGTTGCTTCAGGTCGTAGTTCGGTGTTCCCTCGCGATCGTTTACTCCTTTCATATACTGGAAGATGCCACAGGGGAAGATTGGCGTGTTATGGTGGAAGCCGATACCCTCCAAACTGCCCAGAAGAAGGGCGCGCGTTACGAGCCTTCCCTCTTCGAAGGTGCACGTTCCGTAGTTGATTGACGTAAACGGAAGCTGGTCACCCGACCGGCTTTGCAGCGTGTTGAGGTTATGATACATGGCTTCAACGGCCTGGCGAAGCTCCTGAAGGGTATCGCAAAGCGCGCTGTTGTAAAGCTGTTTATCGAGTTTTTTCTTATTGGCAAGCGTAAAATCGTCCTTCGTAAGGCCTGTTGCTGCAAAGAAACTATCCTTGTTTTTGTCGCACCACTCGTCGAAAACCGAGCGTATTACGCCCACCGCGTCGGTATAAGTTTCGTCATAAAGTTTGATGAAATCGGTGTCACCGAAGCTGTCCTGCGACTTAGCCCACGCTACAATATAGTGTTTCATGAACGACTTTCTGAAGTAAGGCACCATCGTCCAGTCCAAGTGAGTAGCCGAAACGCCGCCGAACTGGTTCAGACTTTGCAGCTGAAAAATAACAGCAACCAGCTGCATAGCGGTGTTCAAAGAGCCGGCGGGGCGCACGTCGCCCTGCCTTGTGTGGAAGCCTTTCGACAACAAATCGTCGAACGGAATGCTCAGACAATTGTGGAAACCAATGGCATATTTGTTCAGATCGTGTATGTAAACCTCGTTGTTTTCGTGATTCGTGCGCGCCAGTTTCGACATGCAGTGTTCCAGGGCATACTGTTTTTCGTACACGTTGGCAGCCTCGCCGCTACGTCCTCCGCCCGAATATTCATCAATATTAGCGTTCTGGTTCACCACGTTTTTGGCCATGAGCTTATCTTCGTACGTCTGTTTAATACGATGATCGCGCTCCAACTTGTGCTGATAACGATACTCACAGTAGGCAATTACTGCCCTTACCTCGCCCTCGCTGGCCAACACTTGTACAACGGTATCCTGTATATTCTCAATATCAAAAATTGCACTTTCACCGAGATATTTCTCACGACAAAGTCCGTCAACACGGTTAGCATAATGCGTTGCAATATCGTCGATGTTGCCTTCGTGATGAATAGCCTTTAAATCTTTGAGTATTGCATTTTTGATTTTCGACAAATCGAACGGTACAAGACTGCCGTCTCTTTTTCTCACTTGTATCATTGCTCAGAATGTTATTGTTTATTTATATTCTACAATATTTAGCGAACCATGGATGAACTTTGCGATCAGATAACTTTTGGAAAACATTTTCGTTACAACTTAAAGAAAAGTTTTCCAAAAAGTAAAACTGTCAACGCTTTTCCATTATTGAAGATTTCCTTTTTTGTTTACCTTGCATTTGCAAAAGTAAACAATAAAAGATAAACCACAAAACATAATCAAGATAAAAAAATATAAGAAAACAAAGTTTTTGAGGGCTTCGAAAAGACATCAGAAATACATATTTCCGTAACCGCCTTTGTATCTTTGAAGTAAGCCCGTGACAACCGTTTTTGTGGGGCAAAGCGATGTTCTTTTTGTTACACAGAACAGCCCGGGCATACACCTTATTATATATAAGCTACTGAAATACGGCGGTAGAAATATACGGGAACAACGGTAAAGTTGTTGGAATACGGCGGTAAGGATATGCGGGAGCGACGATAAGGTTGTACGACAATTGCGCGGAGAATAAAGGATTATTGCACAAAGGTCATCGTTCGACGGCCGCCGGCAGCGTTGTTGACGGCCGTCATACGCATTGTTCGACGGTCGCCGTACGCGCTGCTGACGGCCGTTGAACGACGAACTTAACATGACAGAGGCAGATACATCATGATGTAATGTATGGAGGAAAAGGGAGTAAAGCCAAGCTGTTTGAGGTTAATATTAGCACCCTAAGCTGGAGGGACGGGGGCTGAACGCCCGACAAAGAGCTTCCCAAAGATCCTCTGAAAAAGAGAATGCAGGCTGCTCAACGCGACAGGAGATTTATAATATGATTTCGTGTCTCGGACGCTACGACATGGAAGACACTATTTTAAAGCAACAGAAAGACATAAAGAACATATTTTCGTGCTTTACAAAAGAGCTGACATATACAAGCTCGTAACAGCCTCTTTGTGCTTACGCGCGCAGTTAGAAAGGCCCTTCTTCGGAAGGGTTTGGAGAGGCGTGTACGGTAGTTCAGACCCCCAGCCCCCTAACTTAGGGGGCACGGGCAAACACAAAACAAGGGGAGACAGCACAAAGCTGCCTCCCCTTCAATAAGAGATATGATTGAAAAGATTACTTTTTCACGGCCTTAACGGCTGCAAATGTGTTCACTTTCACAAGATAAACACCTGCCGGAGCATCTACCGTAAAGCGCGAATTACAGCTTTCGGCCACGCGTGTTCCGTCGGTTGCATACACTACAACATGAGCAACGGCTTCGGGAGCACTAACCGTTAACAGGTCGCCCGAGAAGAGAGCACTAACTGCAGTTTCCGTCTCAACATTGTCAACACTGGTAGAATTGGCCGTCTTCACCACGGTAAGAGCCTTGCGGGCAGGCGTGGTGGTAGCGTTATTGACGGTAGGTATCGAATAAACGCCGAGCTTTGCACCCGAGCAAACGAGGTTCCCCGCATAGTCGAAGTTCATCTCAAACAGGTTACCACTCTTGTTGGCTACGTCGCAAACGAAACTGCCTGCAGGCGCAAGCGCAGGCGTATTACCGTCCCATGTAACGCTGAACAGCTTGACAACGCCCTTGAGTTCACCAATGGCGATCAGGCTTTGATCGGCTGAAACTGCGAATCCCGCGCCGCCGGAACCGGCAAGATACATCGGGAAGTCGCCCTCACCACTGTTGAAAGTGACCTTGCCATCGCGTGCAACATACAGCAACGACGGTACGTTCTTCGTGTTGTTGCCCTGTCCGCGACGCTGCGAACACCAGGCACCGCCGTCCTTTCCGGGAGCAACGGCAATATCGGTATTGAGCAGATACTTGCCCACGGGGAGAGAATAGCTCGGTGCCTTGCCCCATTCGTAGACGAGGCTGCCGTCAGATTGTCCAATCTCGTAGACGGCAACGTCGTTCCCCATGTCCTCATTGGCAACGTAAACCCTGGTATCAGCACCCGTTCCGCCTACGGCAACGCCCGGCGTAGACGAGCCAACTTTGGCACCATCGTTGGTGAAGAGGCCGTCGCCATTGCGCGTACCGAGGAAGAATTGTGTAAACGGCTTCGTGAGATCAGCGGGGTCGGCAATGTAGACGCCGGAATTGTCATCGCCCCATTCTGCCATCCATACCTTGCCCATAGGTCCTACAGCAATGCGGTAATTGGTTGCCGGATTGGTATATCCGCGGTAAGGAGTGCTGTTAATACGGGTGTATGACGGGTCGTAAGCATACAGTCCGTTGCCGGGATTAGAGGATTTAATGAAGTTGTTTACGTAAACCTGACCGAAGAATGGCGATTCAGGCGACTTGTCAACAGAGCTGAATAGCGCGCCCGTATAAGTGTCGGGTTCGTTGATTCGTGCCACACGGGCAACGTTTTCACCCTTCAAACTTACTGCCCAGTTGAGGGTAAGGCCGGCATTTCCCGGCATAGCCTCCTGGCTATAAGTAAAGGTATTGTCGCCCTCGCTTACGTTAACGGGGATTGAACCCACCACGGTGCCGTCGGCAGCATTGGTAAATACAATGTGCGCATCGGCAGCAGCTGCGTTCGACTTAAATGTAAACGTATACGAACCGTCGCCCTCTTTCGTGCTGTTGAGCGCGTAAGCATAGATGTTTTTCACCACGGGCTGCTCAACACCGCTGCTGGTAAAGGCGGTAAGACGGGTGCCATGGAGCAGGTAAAGCGTAATATCGGCATCGTCAACCCTGGCTCCGGCAGCAATATTTGCAGTGGCCTCGGCTGCTGGTAAAGCTGTAGTTTCGGTTTTTACAAGGCGTGCCTTGTCGAGGCCATCGGTAATATCGTACAGACGTACGCCACCAACGCCGGCAGCATTTACAAATGGAGATACCATAAACTGGTGGCCGGCATACTTAAAGCATTGGAAACCGACGGCCGCATTACCCAGTTCGTCGTCGGCCATCTG
>CALIIG010000106.1 GCA_938018155.1 uncultured Prevotella sp. | reverse complement strand
GGCCGTCGGACGATGGGTGTGACGGCCGTCGTACGCGCTGCTGACGGTCGCCAAACGATGAGGTTTACATCAAAACGGCTGCAACATTATTGTGTGCAGCCGTTACCATTATTTCTAAAATATAGTATTTTTATTTAGCGGGGCAGATTGAAAGCCTTTGTCATCTCCTGCATTTGAGCATTACTCATGCCTTCGGGCTCGAAGCCCATGGCACGGCAATCCATATAAATTTTTGCACTTTTCGAGAGTACATCAATCTGGTCGAAAGCGTCAAGCACGTCGAGCCCCTTGGCAAATACACCGTGTTTCTCCCACAATACCACGTCGTAGCTTTCAAGTTCGTTCAGCGTTGCCTCCGCAAGTGCGTTGCTTCCGGGCAGTGCGTAGGGAACAATGCCGAGCCCGAGCGGACAGAAAGCCTTTGTTTCGGGAATCATGCTCCACAATAATTGTGTAAGAACATCTTTGCCAAGGAATTGCCTGTTGTGGCTCATGGCAACAATTTCAATGGGGTGAGTATGGATGGTGGCCTTGTAAGGCGACTGCTGTTCAATCAGTCTGTTATGTACAGCAAGATGGCTTGGCAGCTCGGATGTGGGCTTAACGATGTTGTCGGCAATAATAACGTAGCTGGCACAATCGTCTGAGATGCGGATGATGCTGCCGTTTTCCATGGGCCGGCGCGCCAAATCGCGCATGCGTTTGCCTGTTCCCTTGCAGAAGAAATAGCAGCCGTGCAGCGAGGGTAGCGTCGCGCCGATAGGAGTTACAGGGCTTATTGCCGGCAGCCGACGCATGGCGTCGTCGGCCCATTCAGTAATGTTTACCGTGATATTACCTCCGTTTCGTTCGGCCCAACCGTTCTGCCAGAGGTAGCCTGCCACTTCTGCAATTTTGTTTATCTCACGCTGAAGAGCGGCATTTCCGTTTAAAATACTTTCCATTTTTTGTTTTTAGGTGCAAGGTTTCCTGTTGATTGTGTGCAAATTTACAGTCGTTCTATATAGTAAAACTGTAATGTTTGATAATAAAACCTTTAGTTTTGGTTGTCTGGTCACATTGCGAAGGCTGTGTGCTACCCGTGTTTTTTATAACAAATCGTCCTGTCTTCGCTCATGAATACTGGTACCATGTTCGTCTCTGAACGCGCTCGGGCGCATGCCTGTCTTGGCCCGAAAGCGCGCCGAAAAATAGTCGGGCGACTCGAAATGCAGCTTATAGGCTATCTCTTTAATACTGTTTGTGGTGGTTGAAAGGAGGTTTTTTGCACGCTGTATTTTCAGTTCCTGTTGATAAAGAGCGGGTGAAATACCCGTATATTCTTTGAAAAGTTTGCGGAAATTGGAATAGCTCATACCCGCCTCCCCGGCTATTTGCTGTATGGTGACATCGCCTTCGACCGAGTTTCTGATGCGTAAGCGTGCACGATGAATAAGGTCGGCCTTGCCCTTATTTTTGTTAAGCTGGTATGTTCGTTCCAAAGAATACATCATCCCTATGAGGTAATTGACGCTCCCTGCCAGCGTTTGTTGCGAATAAATAGCCTCGGCTTCGGCTATCTCTATGGCCTTGTCGAATACGTGTATAAACTCTTCGGAAAAGCCAATGTGATAGACGGGCTTTTCGATGCTGAGAAAATTGGCCTTGATTCGTTCGTCCATGTTGCGGCCCTTAAAGCCTATCCAGTAGCACTTCCAGCCCTTTTCAGGGTCGGGACAGTACGTATGCCACTCGCCAGGAAACAATAAAAACACATCGCCTGCGCGCAAATGGGTTTCGGGTTGGTGCGCAGAGCGAAAGGTTCCACTACCTTCTTTAATATATTGCAGCTGGTATTCGTCGAGCTTCCGCCCGCAATTTACATCAAAATAAAAGCCATCGGCGTGTCCCTGTGTGGGATAGTGTTCGCCGGGTTTAATCTCTTCGTAACCTATTGTATCTACATAAAGCCCCCACGAAACGTCACGATCGTTGGCAACAAGGTATTTAAACATGATGTATTTATTATGTATCGCAATACAAAAATAGTAAGAATGGCACAGCCTACCAAAAATCATGGCTACAAAATCAAAAAGTTAAGGCAATGCGATACAGCCTGAACTATCTTTGCCGCAGAACCTAAAAACCAGAAAATGAAATGGAACTGACAGAACATTACTTTGCTGTTGACCTCGGGGCTACAAGCGGACGAACCATCGTAGGCAGTATAGAGGGAGGGCAGTTACATCAGCAGGAACTCACCCGTTTTGACAATAAGCTCATAGAAACCGGCGGGCATGTATACTGGGATTTGGCTAATCTGTATAACGAAATTATTAAAGGTTTGAAGCTCGCTCACGATAAGGGGCTGACAATTAGCAGTATTGGCATTGATACATGGGGCTGCGACTTCGTGCTTTTTGACAAAAACGGCAAGCCCTTACACAATCCTTTGGCTTACCGCGACCCGTACACGGTAGGCATGTTGGAGCGTTTCTTTGAACGAGTAATGCCTAAAGAGCAGGTGTATAGGAGGACGGGAATACAGCTTATGAACTTTAACTCGCTGTTTCAACTCTATGCTATGCGCGAAACGGGGATGGAATCGCTTGTCGTTGCCGACAAAATATTGTTTATTCCCGATGCACTTTCGTACATGCTCACGGGCGAGACGGTGTGTGAATACACGGTAGCTTCGACGTCAGAACTGCTGAATCCGGTTACCCGTGAGCTTGACGGGGAACTGCTTAACAGCGTGGGCGTAAAGCGTGAACAGATGGGACGTATGGTGTTTCCGGGCACCGTTATCGGCACATTGCGTAAGGAAGTGCAGCAGCTGACGGGCTTGGGTGAGGTGCCTGTCGTTGCCGTGGCAGGGCATGATACGGCTTCGGCTGTTGCCGCCGTGCCGGCAAAGGATGAGAAATTTGCTTATCTCAGCTCGGGAACATGGAGCCTGATGGGCATAGAACTGGCGAAACCCGTTATTACTGACGAAAGTTTTGCTCTTAATTTTACGAACGAAGGTGGCGTGGATGGCACTACACGTTTCCTGAAAAACATCTGTGGCATGTGGCTCTATGAGCGTTGTCGCAAGGAATGGAAAGAAGAAAACCCTTCGGATGCTGACGTGCTTGAGCATGGAAAACTGCAGGCCGATGCCATGAAAGAGGAGGCTTTTCGCAGTCTTATCAACCCCGACGCACAGGAATTTGCCAATCCGGTATCGATGGTTGAAGCCATAAAAGATTATTGCAAGCACCATAACGAACCAGTTCCAGACAGTAAAGCGAGGATATGCAGGTGCATTTTCGATTCACTTGCCCTGCGTTATGGCGAGTGTTTTCGTAGTCTAAGCAGTTTTGCTCCGTTTAAAATCGAAACACTCCATATCATTGGCGGAGGCTCGCTTAACCGTTACCTGAACCAGATGACGGCCAATGCGTGCGGTGTTACCGTGCTGGCCGGTCCGCAAGAAGCCACGGCAATTGGCAACATCATGTTGCAGGCTAAGGCGCGTGGTAGGGTAAACGGTATGGCGGATATGCGTAAAGTGATTGCCGAAAGCATACAACTCGAGTGTTTTGAGCCTCAAAACACCGAGCTTTGGGCACGTGCTTATGAAAAATATCAACAAATAACTCAATAAAACTAAACCTTATTATGAACGCAAAACAAATTGAACAGAATTATCTTGTAGCAAAAGAGCGTTATGCTGCATTGGGTGTTGACACAGATAAAGCGCTTGAAACACTCGGTAAAACTCCTGTTAGTCTGCATTGCTGGCAGGCTGATGACGTGGTGGGATTTGAACGAAACGAAGCCGCTTCTGGCGGAATCCAGACCACAGGAAACTATCCAGGTCGCGCGCGTAACATAGAAGAGGTAAGACAGGACATCAATGAGGTAACGTCGTTAGTGGGTGGAACCTTTCGCTTAAACCTGCACGAGACCTATGGCGACTTTGGAAAGACCTTTGTTGATCGCGATGAAGTAGGCCCCGAACACTTTAAAAGCTGGATGGAGTGGGGCAAGGAGAACGGACTAAAACTCGATTTTAATTCGACCTCTTTTTCACATCCCAAGAGCGGTTACCTCACGCTTTCTAATCCTGACAAGGCTATTCGCGACTTCTGGATTGAACATACCAAACGCTGTCGCCGCATAGCCGATGCCATGGGTAAGTATCAAGGCGACCCCTGTATTATGAATATCTGGATTCATGACGGAAGCAAGGATTATACCGTAGAGCGTTATCGCTACCGCGAAATTCTGAAAGAGAGCCTCGATGACATTCTTTCGGAACAGCTTCCACACATGAAAAGCTGTCTCGAAGCAAAGCTTTTTGGTATAGGTCTGGAAGCATACACCGTGGGATCGCACGATTTTTATGCAGGCTATTGCTCGAAAAATAATGTGATTTACACGCTCGACACAGGCCATTATGAGCCTACTGAGAACGTGAGTGATGCTGTTTCGTCGCTGCTTCTCTTCGTTCCCGAACTGATGTTGCATGTTTCTCGCCCCATGCATTGGGACTCAGACCACGTAACTCTTTACGATGACAACACGCGAAACTTATTTGCAGAGCTTGTCCGTTCAGGGCAATTGCACCGTGCCCACATCGGTCTTGATTACTTTGATGCAAGTATTAATCGTATCGGTGCGTATGTAATTGGTATTCGTGCCACACAAAAGAGTCTGCTTCATGGCTTGTTGGAGCCGCTGAAGACATTGTGTAAATATGAGGATGAGGGCAAATGGTTCGAGCGTCTGGCCCTGCTTGAAGAGGAGAAAACGCTTCCCGAAGGAGCCGTTTACGATTATTACAACCTGACACATAACCTGCCGGTGGGCGAGGAATTTATACAGAGCGTCAGCGAATACGAGAAAAACGTATTAAGCAAACGATAAAACCGTGATGATGGAACTATTGTTTGGTTTGTTGATTATTGCCATGGGAGCCTTTTGTCAAAGCAGCTCCTATGTGCCAATTAAGCGTATAAAGGACTGGAGCTGGGAGTCGTTCTGGCTTGTTCAGGGCGTTTTTGCCTATGTTTTGTTTCCTTTGCTGGGTGCCATGCTGACAGCACCGGCGGGCGAATCGCTCGTGAATCTCTTCACTTCACATGCGCATGACAGTCTGATGGCGATTTTCTTTGGCATGCTGTGGGGAATAGGCGGACTTACATTCGGCCTTTCCATGCGATACCTTGGGGTAGCATTGGGACAGTCTCTTGCCCTTGGAACATGTGCAGGACTGGGTACTTTGCTCGGCCCTGTGTTTACGGGACACGGCGAAAAGCTCACATCGGCTGTTATAATTGGTATAATTGTCACGCTTGTTGGCATTACCATTATCGGCATTGCCGGTGGAATGAAGAGTGCTTCACTATCAGACGAGGAGAAGAAAAAGGCAGTAGCCGACTTCAATTTCCCCAAAGGCATTTTTGTTGCACTGCTTTCTGGTTTCATGAGTGCGTGCTTTGCCATTGGCCTTGAGTTTGGTATGCCCGTGGCTTTCAGTGGTGTTAACCCCGTGTTTGCATCGTTACCGGCGACCTTTCTCGTTACATTTGGCGGCTTTATTATCTGTGCAGGCTATTGCCTCTGGCAAAATAAACGTAACCATACGTGGGCTGATTACGGCAAGAAAAGCCTGTATTTGAATAACCTCCTTTTCTGTGCGCTGGCTGGTGCACTGTGGTATAGTCAGTTCTTTGGTCTGTCGTTGGGTAAGGGTTTCTTGTCAGGGTCGGCTACATTACTGGCTTTCAGCTGGTGCATACTGATGGCATTGAATGTTACTTTCAGTAATGTGTGGGGCATTATCCTAAAGGAATGGAAAGGCTGCAGCACGAAAACAATCCTGGTTCTTGTGCTTGGCCTTGTTGTTTTAGTCTTTTCAACATTCCTTCCGCAGCTGTTATAATAATAAAGGTACAGGCCGACAGTTTTAGCATCCTGCCTTTCAAAAGCAGCCGCTTTAGAGCCTTTGTCGTCGGATTTCCATTCCGTGCCATTTCTAAAGCGGCTGCACTGTTTTATAATTATGTCGAAATGCAGGTTCGTTTATTCTTTCTTCAAATTCTTTAATCTTGCTTGTTGCCTGCCGGCTTACAGCCGTTTAATACTTTAATATTTACGTAAACGTCTAATCGTCTTTGTCCTTTACTTTAATTTTTAATTCTTTACCTTTACTTTAATCAAGAGTATTTGCAGAAAGCCCTTCGGGCTTTTCGTTTTACTTTTTACCTTTTTACTCTTTTAAATAGCTCTTTTACCTTTAAACAGCTTTTTGCCTTTTACATTTTTTAAT
>CALIIG010000105.1 GCA_938018155.1 uncultured Prevotella sp. | reverse complement strand
GCTGACCACGTAAGCGATAAGGTGTTCAACCTGTCAGATACGGCCCGCGTTGGCTACATAGCCTTGTCGATGGGTGGTTCTACAGGTACCGGCAAGGACGTTACCGTCAATATTGTAAAAGCCCCCGAACTGCTCGAAAATTATAACGTAGCGCAGTTTGACAATGCTGTCGACAAGTATGCCCGGCTGCTCCCTGAGAGCCATTATACCATGGCATCGATGACATTTGTCGTCAAGGCGGGACATACAACGGGCGTTATTCCCATCACCGTAAAGCCCGAAGGCCTCTCGCCCGACAGCACCTACTACCTGCCTCTGCGTATCAATTCGTACGACGCTTACGAAGCAAACCCCACCCGCAACTACGTCTTCTACCATGTTCGCATAAAGAATACCTGGGCGGCAGCGGGCGGATCGAGCTACAACATGTCCGAAATGCGCTATACCAACGGCAGCACAACAGGGCTTGCCGTACCGGGAACGAAAACGCTTTACCCCATCGGCTCGAAAACAGTACGTATGATGGCCGGTAACGAAACGTTTGATCAGAAGCGCGCCAACCTCGACAGGTATGCCGTTCTGCTCGATATTAACGATGACGGCACAGTGCAGATTCGCCCTTATCGCGACATCGAAGTGGTGCAGTTATCGGGCGATGCCGACTATCCCAACAAGTATTTCGTAGAGAATACCGCCAACAATATTAAGTATGGCAACTTCCTTCTCCACTACAAATACAAGTCGGGTACCGACTGGTACGAAATAAAGGAAGAGCTTCGCACCAAGATTATCGACGACAAACTGTAACCCTCAAATATTTTTCACGATGAAATCAGTAGTAAATATTTTCGTTCTCGCCCTCTCTGCGCTGGGTCTTCTTGCAGCCTGCGACAGCTACGAGCGCGAGGAAGTAACCCATAATATTTTTGTTAACAAAAACGCTGTAACGCTCACCGTAGGCCAGAGCGATACCCTTATCGTCAGCCCCACAGGCGGACAGGCCCGGTGGGCGAGTGAGTCGGCCGACATAGCCACCGTCGATAACAACGGCGTGGTAACGGCCGTAGCACCCGGAAGCACCACCGTTACGGTTACCGGCAACGGTGCCAGGTTTACCGTTGAGGTAACCGTAGTCGATAATCATCCGCTCACCGATGTTATATTAACCGCTCCCCGCCTCTTTGGCAGCTATGCGGTAAGCCTTATTCCCGGAGGCACACAAAAGGTTTCGGTGTCGGTTGTACCCGGCAACGCCAACAACGTATCGCGCAGCGACTACGCCTGGTGGTCGGATAACGATGCCGTTGCCCACGTTTACAACGACGGAACCATCAGCGGTGTGGCCGAAGGCTCGACGGTAGTCCACTACCGCCGCGGCACCATCACCAAGGATATTAACGTATACGTATCGCTCACAAGCCCGTTCAGAGGCCCTCACGTGCTGAAAAAGTCGGCACCATTGGAGCTTTCTTTCCTCGACTTCGACTTTGGAGGGCCCGAAGTTGCCTGGCACGACGACACATCCCAAAATCAGGGAGGCAGCAACTATCGCGCCGACAATGGTGACGACAACAGCGGCGGGGTTGACATTGAAGGCTCATCAAACATCGGCTATACGGCCAATGGCGAATGGCTTGTCTACACCATCGACGTACAGGATGGCGGTGTTTACAGCCTCGATCTGTGTGTATCGGGAAATGGTGGCACCATGCACTACGAGGTTGACGGCGTAAACGCTACGGGAACCATCAGTGTTATCGGAACAAGCGGGTGGGGCGACTACCGCTATAACACCGTTTCGCCACGCGATTTACGTCTTACGGCCGGTCGCCATAAGCTGAAAGTGGTGTTCGATAACGCTGCATACAACGTAAAAAACATGAAGTTTACATACGTCGACGACCTGTAAACAGCATTGCTTCATTACAAAACTCCTGAGCCTGCAAAGGCTCAGGAGTTTTTGTTTGGAGGAATATGAAGGTAAGATACGGTGTTTAAAGGTAAAAAAGTAAAAGAGTAAAAAGGTAAAAGGCGGTGTTTAAAGGTAAAAAAGTAAAAAATTAAGGAATTAAAGGGCTGCGCATGGGGTGACGGAATGGCAGGCGGGGGGCGACGGTATAGCTTTGATTTGCTGCGCGGTGCAGACCGTATAACAGATGACGCCGGGGGGCAGAAGATGAGGTTTTGGCGTGTAAAAGCGGGTGTGCGACGGCCGTCAGCAACGCGTACGGCGGCCGTCGTACACCGGGTGTGACGGCCGTCAACAATGCTGCCGGCGGCCGTCGCACAATGACCATGATGATGTAATGGCTGCGCGTTAAAACGAATAGCGGTGTGCAAAGCCGCTGCTATGGTCTTGCAATATCTTAATCATGGGCAACGCAATAAATAAGTGAGAATATGGAAAACAATTGTTTTTGGGACAAAGATGTGCGTTTTCTTGCCGGTGAAGGCATGGAAACGGCAGGTTTCTTACTTTTATGATGCCGGATGACGGCATAAAAGCGGTGGCTTTTACACCATTATGGGGCTGAACAATGCCCACGGGGTTTTGCACAGTTCAGAATGTAAAACTTTCGGAACGGCACGAAATATATCAACCGGAAACAGTTGTATGAAACAATATTTTTGCTATCTTTGCCATCTTATGCCAACGGCATGTGCCGACAACGGTGCTTTTCGGCTGACGGCCTGCGGCTGGAACCACGAAAAAAACTACAATAATGATGAACCTGTTACGCGAATTAAAACGCCGCGATCATAAGCGGATATTGGGCGGTATCGACATTTTGAAGTATATCGGACCGGGTCTTCTCGTTACCGTTGGCTTTATCGACCCGGGCAACTGGGCCAGCAACTTTGCGGCAGGCTCGCAGTATGGCTACGCATTGCTGTGGGTGGTAACGCTGTCTACCATCATGCTTATTGCGCTTCAGCACAACGTTGCCCACCTGGGCATTGTGACGGGGCTGTGCCTTAGCGAGGCCGCCGTAAAGTATACACCCGCATGGGTGAGCCGCCCCATTGTAGGGAGCGCGGTGCTGGCCAGCATATCGACGTCGCTTGCAGAGATATTGGGGTCGGCCATTGCGCTGCAGATGCTGTTCGGCATACCGCTTGTGTGGGGCTCGTTGATAACGGTTGTGGTGGTGTCGGTGCTGTTGTTTACGAACACTTACAAGCGTATGGAGCGTGCTATCATTGGGTTTGTGAGCGTCATCGGGCTGTCGTTTATCTACGAATTGTTCCTTGTCGACGTCGACTGGTTTCAGGCTTCGCGGGCGTGGGTGGTGCCGTCGGTGCCCCATGGCAGCATGCTGATCATTATGAGCGTGCTGGGAGCCGTGGTGATGCCGCACAATTTGTTTCTGCATTCGGAGGTTATCCAGAGCCGCGAAATCAACAAAAAGGGCGAGGCTTCGGTGGAAAAGGCCCTGCGCTACGAGTTTTTCGACACGCTTTTCTCGATGATTGTGGGGTGGGCTATCAACAGTGCGATGATTCTTCTGGCCGCAACGACATTCTTTCAGCACCATACTGTGGTTGACGATTTGGGGCAGGCCCGGCAGCTTCTCGAGCCGCTTCTGGGCACCAATGCGGGTACGGTGTTTGCCCTGGCACTGCTGCTGGCCGGCATTTCGAGCACGGTGACGAGCGGAATGGCCGCCGGAAGCATCTTCGCAGGGCTGTTCAGCGAATCGTATAACGCCCGCGACCCCCACTCGATAGTAGGTATCGTGCTGTCGTATGGCGTGTCGCTGCTCATCATTTTCTTCATCAGCGACCCCTTCCAGGGCTTAATCATCTCGCAAATGGCACTGAGCGTGCAGCTGCCTTTCACCGTTTTTCTGCAGGTTTACCTCACGTCTTCGCCGCGCGTCATGGGCAAATATGCCAACCGCAAGCCCAACCGCCTCTTCCTTTACGCCATTGCAGCCGTGGTGACGGTGCTGAATATCTGGCTGTTCTACGAATCTCTTTCTTAACCCGACTTTCCTTTCGGGGAATGTATTATGAAGAAAACGGGGAGTCGGAAGTTAAGGGGTTCGGGAGAGTTGTTGAAAAGCAAAAAAGTAAAAAGGTAAAAAAGCAAAAAGGCTTTGCGTTGTGTTTTAAAGAGAAAACAAATACAACACCGTTCGCTTTATCATGACAAATGTAGAAATAAATTACAGAATCAGTAGCCGGGCTGGTACAAAAAGATGTAACTTCGCAGGCTGAAGAAGTTTCCCCTCTGAAAAGTACAATCGAAAATTTAATCCTTTACTTCCTTACTCTTTTATTTTTTTACCTTTACTTTAATTCTTTAATCTTTTAATTCTTTACCTTTAGGTGCAGCCTTTTAGTTTTTTA
>CALIIG010000104.1 GCA_938018155.1 uncultured Prevotella sp. | reverse complement strand
GCCATTGTATACAGCCTACTTATTTTGCTATTATTTGTAGCTTTCTCGTGCCACAAGCGCAACGGGAACACCCACTTGCCACACGCAAAAACACCTGCTTGCGTTCCGTTTATTGACAACCGAACCATCAAGTACAACATTATGCTGGTGGCTTGTGATACATGTGCGCCTATCCATGATATAGGATACCGTGTTATAATAAGCCTTTCGGCAAAAGAAGACAGTATAATTAAGCACATCAGTAAAGGGCAGTGGCTTAGCATGCTCAACGACAAGAAAACCGATTTTGCGGCTAATCTGCTGCTCTATCGCCTCTACGAGCGAGAAGCCATTGTGCTTTTACATTACAATAATGCACCTGAATGGCGGCAGGCTATGAAAGAAAATGACCTGCATTACTGGCAACAGACGCTGAAATAAAACCATGGTAAACAATTGATTACCACAAAATGAAAACTTATTACTTTATATTCAGCAAAACCGACTTGCTGTTACAGCGCACACCCGACGGCGGCCACACCATACCCTGCTGCAACAACGTGCCCGTAAAAATACATCCATGGACACACATCATGAATGTAACGCCCGAGGAAGACGGTACAGAGGTGAAGACCTTTAAAATTGATTCTCCCGACCATTTGCAGATAACCGATGAAGTTCTGTTACAGGCAGGATACGACTTTACGGGGCTTCGCGAATCGTTTTATCACCTTACCGAACCGCTTTATCTGAAAGCAGGCAAGTGTCAGGAGCTGCTATACTGGGACCAAAACACACAGTTTTGCGGTGTATGCGGGTCGCCGATGCGCATGCAAACCGATATATCGAAGGTATGTACAGCCTGTGGCAAGGAAGTGTGGCCGCAATTGTCAACAGCCGTTATTGTGCTTATCTATAAAGGTGATGAGGTTTTACTTGTTCACGCACGCAACTTTAAAAGCAACTTTTACGGTCTTGTGGCCGGTTTTGTTGAAACTGGAGAAACGCTCGAAGGGGCGGTAAGACGCGAGGTGATGGAAGAAACAGGACTTACCATCAAGAATCTTCGTTATGTCGACTCGCAGCCGTGGCCCTACCCCTGCGGACTGATGGCCGGGTATATGGCCGAATATGAGTCGGGCGATATTCGCCTGCAGCGTTCGGAACTGTCAAGGGGCGCATGGTTCAGATACGACAATATGCCACGCATACCGCAAAAACTGTCGATTGCCCGCAGGCTAATTGACCAGTGGTTAGCCCGATATGGCATTGTATCAGAACAGGATTGATGACACGATAACGCCGGTAAGTTTGTCGTTCGACGGCCGTCGGCAGCGCGTACGGCGACCGCCGAACAACGAGTATGACGGCCGTCGAACGCGCTGCCGACGGCCGTCGAACGCTGAGCTTTACAACATAACAACAACAACAAAACACAAGCAACAAACCTGCATTACTGTTTTTAAGCATCATAACAAGGGGGCTAACGTATCAGCTGTACGTTAGCCCCCTTGTGTTTTACGGATATTTTAAAGTTTATCCAGGTCAACCATGTCGCCATGTTTGATATGCCGTTCCATCACCAGATTAAGCAATTTCAGCTTCCGTTTCGGCTCAATCAGCCTTCTTATAAATATGTTGGGTATAGCCACGCCAAGCGCAATGAACAATATTACCAGGCTGGCTTTAATGGCATAATTAAATGCAACCGTAAGTTCACCAACAACACCCGTCATCTCTATAAAGCCAAAGAGCGCACGATACATCAATACACCCGGAATCATTGGGATGACCGACGGGATAGCTATCACCTGATGGGGAATGTGATGCCAGTGGGCCGACTTCGTGGCAATGAGGCTAACCAGGGCCGATCCCACAAACGAGCCAATGATAATACCCTGATCAAGGCCGAGGTTATGGTTGCTGGGGCCGAGGTTTACAAAGTTACGAGTGCACACGGCTATGATGCCGGTGGCAGCCAATACCGGCAGTATGCGCCGCGGAGTATTGTATATGGTTGAGAAGCCCATGGCCGAAATGGCAGCCGCTATGGCATAATCGACGTAGCTGTTATGCGGTGTCATATCAAGGTCTTTGACGAAATTATCGATATGGCATATCTGAATGGCCATCACAATACCAAACGACATGGCCAGAACCATCATTAAAGTGGTGATGGCTCGCGTCAGCCCTACCTGTACATAATCGCTTATCATATCGCTTACAAAATTGATAAGCGGAACACCCGGCACAATAAACAGCGTGCATGCCATCAACGGATGGTAAGGCGTTGCAGAGTGCATAAACTCGGGAACCATCGCAGAAAGAGTTGGATCAAGCGATATAAGCGACATCAGCCAGGCCAGAATGGTAGCCACAAAGGCGCTGACGGCAATGCCTACATAGCCGTTCCAGTGGAGCTGTGCGAACCACATCTTCAACCTGAAGCCTATAATTGCAGCAAAAGAAGCATAGAAAAACGAAGGCCAGTCGCAACCAAACTGCACACAAAAGCCTCCGCAGGCAAGGCCTGCAGCAATGGCAATGGTCCACGGTGTGTAGTTTTTCTTCACATGATTCAAGGCTTCAAGTTCAGCCTCATAATGGTCAAGGGTCCAGTCTTCCCTTATAGCCGTCCAAAGCATATTGCTTACTTTGGAAACGATGGTGAACTCAATGTTATGACGTTTACATCGCTGATACTTCGAGAAAGAGTGGGTTTTATCACTCAAATTCACCATGATGATGTTATAATTCAGAAAGATATGAACATTCTCTGCGGGCAGTCCGAGGAAGGCTTCACATCGTTCCATATTGCGCATTATGCGGGAACAGTCGGCATTGCTTTCCATAAGGATGGTGCCCGTACGTACCAAAAGGTCGAGCTTTCGCCTGAGAACTTCCTCCGATGAGGACGTTTCTTCTATCTCTTCCTCACGTTCTACAACAGCCTCTTCAGTCTGAAGCTGCTTCTCTGTGGGCTTATTGGATAGCATTTCGCTACAAATGTTTGTTTCCATTTAGGGCAGGAATAACATAATTAATATTTGAATACTGATAATTCTAAGGAACATGGCAAACGGGTATACGGTTGCATAGCCCACGGCCGGCGTATCACTTGTGGTAAGCATATTGGCATAAGCCAGGGCCGGCGGGTTGGTATTGCCACCCGATAACACGCCCATCAGCGTATAATAATTAAGGTGGAAGCAATAGCGGCCGATGATACCGCCAAGCAATATGGGAATTATCGTGATGAGTAAACCATATCCTATCCAGTTCAAACCTTGCTCAGTGGCAAGCGTTGCAAAGAAATCCTTGCCCGCTCCAAGACCTACACACGCCAGGAAA
>CALIIG010000103.1 GCA_938018155.1 uncultured Prevotella sp. | reverse complement strand
TTTGCGGTGTTGACGGCGTCCTGTCCCGTCATCGAGTCGACAACAAACAGGGTTTCATCGGCATCGACAACTTTTTTCAGAGACGCTATTTCATCCATCATCTGCTCGTCAACAGCCAGGCGGCCCGCCGTGTCAATGATAACCACGTCGTACGATTTCGCCTTTGCCTCCTGTATGGCATGCAATGCTATCTCGTTAACATTTTTGTTACCCTCTTCGGTATACACAGGAACGCCAATCTGTTCGCCCACTACTTTCAACTGCTCAATAGCAGCAGGGCGATAAACGTCGCATGCAACCAAAAGCGGATTCTTATGCTGTTTGTTTTTAAGCAGATTGGCAAGTTTGCCACTGAACGTTGTTTTACCCGAACCCTGTAAGCCCGACATCAGCACAACGGCAGGCCTGCCGTCCAACTTCAGCCCTACGGCCTCGCCGCCCATAAGCTGTGCAAGCTCGTCGTGCACAATCTTAACCATGAGCTGTCCCGGCTTAACGGCCGTAAGAACGTTCATTCCGAGGGCTTTTTTCTTTACAGTATCGGTGAACGATTTGGCCACCTTAAAGTTAACATCCGCGTCAAGCAAAGCACGGCGTACGTCCTTCAGGGTTTCCGCAACGTTAATTTCGGTGATTCGTCCCTCACCTTTTAGTATCTTAAACGAACGTTCAAGTCTGTCGCTTAAATTCTCAAACATAGTCCAATTCAGCTCCTGCTTCTTAAGGAGTACAAAGTTACACAATTATCATAAAAAAGCCGAAGATGTGTCAGCATATTTTATATATTTTATCATATTTACACGTACAGGGCCTGTATACATACAAAAGTCAGAACCTTTACACCCATATGTCTGCGGCTTTATCGGCATCTGCTCAGGCCTTTATGGCATAACCTTTCTGCCATTCAGCCACAAGAGTCATCGTTCGGCGGCCGTCGTAAGCACTGCTGACGGTCGTCGTACGATGGGTGTGACGGTCGCCGTACGCGCTGCCGACGGCCGTCGAACAGCGACCCGAAAAACACAAAGCCACCTGCAATACTCCGCAAAGGCATTGTCATTATTACTGTTTAACTAAAAGTATTGCGCCTGATCTTAACCAGATAACCCTTCATACGTTCGGCGTCCTTATGGTCAATAATATCGAGCAACTCCCTAAGTTCTTCACGAATTTGCGACACCTGGTTGTGTGTATAAGGGTTGAACAGTATCTCCTGCAGCAGATAGTCGTCTTCAGAAAGCACACCACGTGCTATCTTCATGTGCCTTTTGAAGGTGGTTCCCGGAGCATCAAGATGCTTCATTACGGCCGAAAATACGAATGTTGATACAAAGGGAATACTCAAAGAATAGGCTACGGTGCGGTCGTGCTCGTCAAAACTGTACTCGTAAATGTTCAGTTCGAGCTTTTGATAAAGGTCTTTAAAGAATATGCGACCCATGTAATCGCCTTCGGTTATAATAATGGCGTTCTCTTCTGAAAGCTGATTGAGGTTGGCAAACGTGGGCCCGAACATGGGGTGCGTCGATACAAAGGGATGGCCGGCACATTTGTAAAACTCGTGCAAACCGGTTTTTACCGATGCAATGTCCGATATAATGCAGCTGCCGGGCAAACAGGGAAGCACCTCTTCAAAGGCAGGAATGGTGTTCTTTACCGTTACGGCATTGATAACCAATTCGGGCTTAAATTTGCGAATTTCTTCAAGCGATGTAAAGCGTTGACAGTTGTATGTAAACCGCAAACGGCGGGCATCGCGTTCGTAAACCGCCACATCGTGGTCGAAACTAAGCAGGTCCGTAAAGAACGATCCCATTTTACCCGCTCCCATTATCAATATCTTCATTTCTCAAAAATTAAACGGTTTGCAAAGGATTCGTGTAAAAAGACCATGCAAAAAGCCTCCCGTCGGCCTGTGCAAACACAAAAGATGATATGTAAAAAGCCTATTCGTTCACTATTTTTAGCTGCTGACGCACGCTCTCTTCATGAATAAGCTCGAATATACGAGCCGCAAATTCGGCATCCATTCCGCACAAACTGGCCTGCGCTCCGCGCTTTTGCAGAATCTCGCTATAGCGTCCGGCCTGCAGAACGGTCATGTTATGCTCTTTCTTAAACGTACCTATTTCACGGCAAATCCGAAGTCGTCGTGCCAGAAGTTCCATTAAATTGTTGTCCAATTCATCAATCTGGCTACGCAAAATACGAAGTCCTTCGGTAGTGGTATGCTCGTTTCGGACCACCAGCAGGCTAAGAATGTAATCAAGAATATCGGGCGAAATCTGCTGTCTGGCATCGCTCCAGGCCTCGTCCGGCGTGCAATGGCTCTCAACAATAAGCCCGTCAAAGCCCAGGTCCATGGCCTGCTGACAGAGCGGTGCAATCAAATCGCGCCGGCCTCCAATATGGCTTGGGTCGCAGATAATGGGCAAATCGGGTATGCGTCTGTGCAGTTCGATGGGTATTTGCCACATGGGAACATTGCGGTATATTTTCTTGTCGCACGATGAAAAGCCGCGATGGATGGCACCCAGCCGCTTGATTCCTGCCTGGTTAAGGCGCAGCATGGCACCCACCCACAGCTCAATGTCGGGATTAACCGGGTTTTTTACCAGCACGGGGCCGTCGAAACCGCGCATACTTTCGGCCAGTTCCTGCATGGCAAAAGGGTTGGCCGACGTACGTGCGCCAACCCAGAGTATGTCAATTCCATACTTTAACGCCAGTTCAACATGCTCGGGTGTGGCTACCTCGGTGGCGGTAAGCATACCCGTTTCGCGTTTTACTTCCTGCATCCAGGGCAATGCTTTCTCACCGTTTCCTTCGAAACCGCCGGGCTTTGTGCGCGGTTTCCATACGCCTGCACGGAACATATGGCAGCCTTTGGCAGCCAGCTGCCGGGCCGTTGTCATCACTTGTTCCTCGGTTTCGGCCGAACATGGTCCGGCAATTACAATGGGACGTTCTCCCTTATCCGACGGGAGGTTCAGGGGTTGAAGCTCTAATTCCATAGCTTATCTTTTATTATGTTATGCTTAAATAATGGTACAGGGGTAATTTATCCGTCGAAAAGATATTACAATTGCGCTTCACAAATACGGCGAAGAGCCTCTTGCATCTTCTCTTCCCTGGCGCAAAGGCTAAGGCGAATGTACCTTTTGCCGTTGTCGCCAAATATAAAACCCGGAGTAATAAAAACGCGGGCCTTGTGCAAAACCGCTTCGGTGAGCTGCTCTGCATCGCAGTATCTGTCGGGAATACGGCCCCAGAGAAACATGCCTACTTGAGCAGGGTCGAAGCTGCAATGCAGTGCACGCATAATGTCTTCGGCTATATGGCGTCGTTTTTTATATGTTTCTATGTTATACTTTCGATGCCATTCGGCCGTGTTTGTGTTGTAAGCCTCGGCAGCTGCAAGCTGAATGCCGCGGAACATACCGTTTTCTATGTTACTCTGTATTTTGAACATCCACTGAATATATTGTGCATTGCCTGCAAGCATAGCCACTCGCCATCCGGGCATATTGTGGCTTTTCGACATCGAATTAAGCTCCAGGCAATAATCTTCAGCACCCTCGGTTTGCAAAATACTCATGGGGTGCTCATTCAAAATAAGCGAATAGGGATTGTCGTTAACCACTAAAATGCTGTGTCGGCGGGCGAAATCAACTAACCTTTCAAACGTTTCGCGACGGGCATTACCGCCTGTTGGCATGTTCGGATAATTGGTCCACATCACCCTTACGCGGCTAAGGTCCATGCGTTCAAGCTGGTCGAAGTCGGGCTGCCAACCGTTATCGGCCCGTAAATCATATTTAATGACCTGCGTTCCAAACAGTTTATTCACCGCCGTATAGGTGGGATAACCCGGGTCGGGCACCAGAACGGCATCGCCGACATTGCAGAAAGCCAGCGTAACATACATGATACCTTCTTTCGAGCCAATAATAGGCTGCAGTTCTTTCTGAGCATCAAGTTCAACATGATAAACGCGATGATAGAAACTTGCCATCGCACGGCGCAGTTCAATCAGCCCGCTTGTAGGCTGATAACCGTGCGCATCGGGCTGCCGTGCCACCGCACAGAGCTTGTCAATAGTCTGTTCTGACGGCGGCATATCGGGCGAACCTATGGCCAGCGAAATAATATCCTGCCCTTCTTGATTCAGTTGAGCCACTTCCTTTAGCTTGCGACTGAAATAATATTCTCGTATTGAGCTGACGCGTTCTGCGGGTTTTATCATAACTATTCAGGGGTTGTATAGAAAGGTTGTAAGCATTATGCCTGTATAACGGCATTGTTATTTGCCGGTTTTAGCTTCGGTATATTCACCTAAAATCTTAATATCTTTCGTTAAAGGACTTATGGCATCTATCGCCTGACGGTAACGAACGAGATGATTAAACGTAACATCGACGTAGAAAAGATACTCCCATTCCTGACCGATAATGGGCAACGATTGTATCTTTGTAAGGTTAATGTCGTAGAAACTAAGTATGGTAAGTACCTTCGAAAGGGAACCTTCAGTGTGCGGCAACGAAAAAACCATACTGGCTTTATTGGCTTTATCCAATGGCCTTAGGAAGTCGGCCTTAAGCGGATTGGTCATAACGAGGAAGCGTGTAAAGTTGTGTTTATTGTCCTCGATGTGGTCTTCCAGCACCTTTAAGCCGTATAAGCGGGCAGCATCAGGATGGCAAATGGCTGCCCATCCGCGCAAATGATTGTGGCTAATTATCGCCGCGCTGCCCGCTGTATCCTCTGCTTCAACAGCCTTCATGGCAGGATGACCGGCCAAAAATTGCCTGCACTGCATCAAAGCAACGGGGTGAGAGTGAACCTCGCTGATGGTATTCCAGTCGTCTTCAGGCATACAGCAAATGCAATGCTGTATGTGCAGCTTGTGCTCGCCGACGATAGTCTGGCCGCTTGCGCGCAGAAGCTCGTAGTTATGCAGCAACGAACCGGCAATGGTATTTTCGATAGCCATCATAGAAATGGCCGTCGGGTCGAGCCGTGTATGCTCAAAAACTTCCTCAAACGTGGCACAACAGTCGAGCTGTATTTGCTCATTCGCAAAGTATTGACGGGCTGCAATGTCATGGAATGAACCGTGAATGCCTTGTATTGCTATCCTTTTCATGTTGTTTCTATATCGTCGTAGCGGGTTAAAACAAGGCGTCCCGCTTCACCTTTATTGAAGCGGGACGTTGACTGTAAACCCATTTTTGATTTAATATCTGATGTCTTAAGTTGAAATCTACACGCAACTTCCCGCCTCACAATTGCTTGCAAAGTAAAAGTAATAGTAATAAGATGCGTAAGAATTCGTCATGATTATATGTTCTTTCCAGCCTTGTCTGTCACACACTATGGTACAATCAGAACGGCTTATCGGTTGCAAATATATAGGTTTCTTTCTTAACGGGCAAACATTTTGGCAGGTTTTTTATCAGAATGCTTACGTTTTTATGCAAGCGGACTGATGTTTTTGTAAGCCTTTTCTGTTGCAGAGGCAATATCTTCGTGTTTTTCTGTAGCGGCCTCATCGTCAGTGGGAGCAAGTTCTTGCAATTGTTTTTCATCTTCATTAGCCCCTTCTTCATCTCCCAACATGCGCTTTAAACAGGCACGTTGCTTAAGAGCCGGACCACAAAACGGGTTGGCAGCAAGTGCCTTGTCTAAGGCATCGACAGCCTCCGGCGTCATATTTTGTGCCTGTAAACATTGAGCTTTGAGTATCAAAGCGTCCTCATGGTCGGGAATGTGGCACAGCAGGAAGTCGGCATCGTGCTCTGCTTCCGCAACCTTACCTAAGTCAAGCCGGGTTTGTCCGCGCAGCAAGTAAGCCTCCCAATAGGGTTCTCCTCCGCACTTATCGATGGCAATGGTTAGAAATTCAACTGCTCTGGCCTTGTCATGATTGCCTATAAGTGCACGGGCATAATCGTAATTGGCCCGCGGATTGGCCGAATCGATGCAGCGTGCCTTCTCACAAGCCGTTTCCATCATGTCGTAATCGCTCATTACATACGCCACGCCGGCCATACGAAGCCATACATTTATATTCTCCGGTTCGACGTCGGCCAGTATGCGTAATTGCGATATGGCTTCGGGAAACTTGCCTAATGCAATGAAGGTTTGGGAAAGATAGTCGTGTATTTCAAGGTCATCGTGAATGTCAAGAGCATGTAAAAAGCACTTCTCGGCGTAGTCGAACACATGCTGTCGCATCGCAGCCACGCCGTCATACTTCAATACATCAAAGTCGCGTGCGGCCTGTTCCTTCTGCTCTTCTTCCGGCGTTTCGGCGGCTCCGTTAAACAATCGTCTAAAGAAATTCATAGTTTCTGCCTTTCTCCATTTGGAAAATACACAAGGCTTACAGTGGCAACACACCACCCTGTCGGCCCTGTTTGCAAAGATATTCAATTAATTATCAGAATGCAAAGCCATTAGAGTTTTTTATACAAAACAATAATAAAAAAGACTAACGCATGGCATTGTAGTGAAAAGCTTTCCATATATTTGCATCAATCAATAAGAAATATAGGTATGAACAGATATTTTTTAACAGCAATTACATTGTGCACTACCTTAGTGATGCACGCACAGGCCGATAAAAATGCACATCGCAGCGGCACAACAACAAGGTTTTTGCCTGGTACTGCCATCATAAAGGGTTCATCATCACAGGCTGTTGCTACCATGCCCACAGGCTCATCGCTGAGCATGAAGCCTGTTACCAGCCCTTCTTTTTCGGCTAAAACCATGCCTGTGCCAGCAGGAAGAAGCAATGCGTACGGCACTCAGTACCAA
Source organism: uncultured Prevotella sp. (assembly GCA_938018155.1). Lineage (GTDB taxonomy): Bacteria > Bacteroidota > Bacteroidia > Bacteroidales > Bacteroidaceae > Prevotella. The sequence goes on along the minus strand of CALIIG010000103.1, from coordinate 3,784 downwards.
TCACAAGCCAATTACGGCACAAACCATACATCCACCACGAACGATGATTTAACCACCACGAACGACGATTACGCCTATGGCGACCTGCACCGTGGCCTTAATGCGAGTGTTGATTTAAGCGTAATGGCAGCATTCGGACGCCATGCTCCTCGCGGTGCCGGCTTTGCACAGCAGGTCAATGTCACTTATCTTTCACCACTTGGCAAGCATGGATGGCTTGCAACGGGAGGCTATTTGCAACACCTTAACTGGGATGGGGCCAACGTTACAAGCGGTGGACTGTATGCCGAATTGGGCTATAGGTTCAACGATCATTGGGCAGCCTATGTCTACGGACAGAAGAGTTTGGTAAACAGCGGGCTTAAAAGCTGTCCCGCTTATTATGCCAGCGGCATGGGATATTATGGCAGAGGCTTCGACTTTTACGGCACACCTTATTATAATAATATAGGAGACAAGATTGGTGCAGCCATTAGATGGACGCCAAACCCGACGTTCTCGCTCCAGCTTTCGGTCGAAAAGAACTGGTATCCCAACCATAATTACTATGGGAAACAATACGATTATCCTGTACCTGTCAGGTAAATCGCATACACAAACAAAGGCCACCCTGCAAGGTGGCCTTTGTTTTTTACGCTTAAGCAAACTTTAATCGCAGCGAATTAAGCACAACGCTCACACTCGACAACGCCATCAATCCACTGGCCCATGCGGGTGTTATCTGGAAGCTGATGCCGAAAAGATAAAGTGCGCCTGCCGCAAGGGGAATACAAATTATATTGTAAACAAACGCCCAGAAAAGGTTTTGCCATATCATGTGCACCGTTTTCCGGCTTAGTTTTATGGCTTCGGGCAGTGCCATAAGGTCGTCGGTCATCAGCGTTACCTGCGCAACGTCCATGGCTACATCGGCTCCTGTGCCAATGGCTATTGAGACATCGGCCAGTGCCAACGCCTGCGTGTCGTTTATTCCATCGCCTATCATAGCCACAATTCTGCCGTCGTTCTGCAGCTCGCGCACCTTTTCTTCCTTATCGTTTGGCACACAACGACTCTTAAAATGGCCAATACCGGCTTTCTTTGCCCAGTAAGAGGCAGCCTCTTCCTTGTCTCCACTCATCATCCATACGTCAATACCCTGCTCTTCCAATTGCATCATGGCATCGCGTGCATGGGGTTTAAGCTGTTCGCGAACGTCGGGAGGGAGCGAGTCGGCCTTTGTAAAGTCGACGTTTTCGTTGGGTATTGTCAGTGTGCCTGTTTTGTCAGTTACCAGCGTATTCACCTTTCTCAGCCTCTCTAAAGCCGTTGCATCTTTAATAAGAATGTGCTTATCGGCAGCCTTTCCTATGCCAACCATCAGTGCTGTAGGCGTTGCAAGTCCCATGGCACAGGGGCAGGCGATGACCAATACCGCCACAGCCGACACGATAGCCTGGGGCAAAACAGCCATGCCGCCAAGCAAAAGCCACAACACAAACGTAAGCAGGGCGATACCTGCAACGGCCGGAACAAACACGAGGGCAGCCTTATCTACAATACGCTGCACGGGTGCCTTCGACCCTTCAGCCTCCTGTACCATCCTGATAATGTGGGCAAGGGCTGTGTTTTCGCCCACCTGGCGGGCCCGCATACGAAATTTTCCCTGACTGGGTATGGTGCCGGCGAGCACCTTTGAGCCTTTTTTCTTTTCGGCAGGAGTGGGTTCTCCCGTTATCATACTTTCGTCAACGTAGGCCGCATCGGGCGTCATGAAGCTCTCTGCCCATGTTACTTCGCCATCAACAGGCACCTTTTCGCCCGGTCTTACCTCCAATATGTCGCCTGCATCTATGGTTGAAACAGGCACCTCCTCCACCTCTTTTTCAGCGGCTTTACCCTCTTCAGCCGGTACCGGACTGGCTGAACGACAGATGTGCGCCGTTTTGGGGGCCATGCCCATCAGCTGGCGAATACTCGTTGCTGTGCTGTCTTTGGCTTTTTCTTCCAGCATACGGCCGGTGAGAACAAAGGTGATTATCATGCCGCTCGAATCGAAATAGGTGTGCCATTCCATGCCACGGACACCCCAAACAGCCTCTCCCCAGAAGGTGTTAAAGACGCTGAAGACGAACGCTATTGATGTAGACAGTGCCACTAATGTGTCCATATTGGCCGCGCCATGCCTTAATTGCTTAACCGATGACGTATAAAAAGCCCTGCCGCAAAACACCATATTGGCCAGTGCTATCAGCATAGCCACCTGGTTGGTAAAGCTGTTATCGCCAGGGTTTATCCATTTCATATTCACACACATGCCCAGTATGGAAAGCCCCCAGCTAAGCAACGTGCGCCGGCGAAGCACCATATATTCACGCTTCTGTATCGCCTCGGCCGAACGACCACTCTCTATAACAAGGTCGTAGCCGATGGCATTGATTTCGCGTTTCATGTCGGAGAGCGATATTTGGTGCTCATCAAAGTCGACGAGCGCCGTGCGACCGGCCAGCGAAACCGATGCCGACCGGATGCCTTTCAGGCTGTTCAGCCGGCGTTCAACGTTGGCAGAGCATGCCGAACATGCCATGCCAACAACAGGAATAGTTTGTTTCATCGTTATTCGGTAACCATTTCGAAATGACCTGCACCGTCTACTGCCTCCTTCATCCGGGCCTCGTTTACACGGCTTTCGTCATAATTTACCTTCACATTGTGGTTGGCAAGACTTACCTCGGCAGCATTAACACCGTCGATTGCCGTCAGAGCCGACTCTACCTTCGCCTTGCAATGTTCACACTTCATTCCGTTAACTGTAATTGTCTTTTCCATATTGTCTATTCTTTAATGGTTTAACTTGTTTGTTTCTACGTACAAAGATACAGCCTGTGCAAGCCTTTCGTGTTACGATTTTATGGATAAAATTTACGGATTCATGGTTTGAACCATATATATAATAAGGTGTAACTCCGCCAGAAGACGATATACCGCAACAGAGACTATCGTTAAATGCTATCAAGTTCGCGGCGTTTATTGCCACTCATTTTCTTAAATTGCGATGGCGTCATGCCCGTAACGCTCTTAAATTGTGCCGATAAATAGGCCACGCTCGAATAGTTCATGTTGAGTGCTATTTCCGTAATGGTTTGTTCGTTATATGTCAGAAGCTCCTTTACGCGTTCCACACGCTGCTCCATATAATAGCGTTCAAGCGTCATCGATGTGTACTCGGAGAAGAGCTTCGACAATGCCGAATAGTCCTGATGAAGCTCTTGTTGTATATAAGTTGAAAGGTTAAGTGCCGACGAATTGCCTTTATAGTGAACCAGACGAATTACTGCAGCCTTTATCTGCTCAATGGTTTGGAGCGTCCTGTCGTCAAGCAATTCAAAACCAAGCTCATATAAACGCAGTGCAATTTTAGCATGCTGCAATTCGCTTACAGGGCCTTTTACAACAGCTTTACCCAGTTCAACATCAATCACGGTAAGCCCCTCGTCTTCAAAAACCTTTTTTACGGCCATGACACAGCGGGCACAAACCATGTTTTTGATGTAAAAAATTTGTTCGTCCATACCTTATTATATTATACGCTGTAACAACAAACCATGTGCCACATGCAAATATAACAAATTCTTATTGCATACAGGATAATATCGATAACATTGTATACGCCCGCTGTTTATTGCCATACGCAAACAGCTTTTAACAGCCAGGGAAATGCGACTACGTGCCTGTGGTCATTGTCTGGCGGCCGTCAGCAGCGCGTACGACGGCCGTCACACCCATTGTCCGGCGGCCGCCGTAC
>CALIIG010000102.1 GCA_938018155.1 uncultured Prevotella sp. | reverse complement strand
TAAGGAGAAGAAACAGAAGAAATTCGACTTCTCTGTCATCGGCGGGCCTCACTTTAGCACCGATGCAAAACTCGGCCTTGGCATTGTAGCGTCAGGCCTTTACCGCACGTCGGGCACCGACAGCTTGCAGATTCCCAGCAACGTTTCGCTGTACACCGACTTCTCTACCGTTGGTTTCTACATGCTCGGCATACGTGGAACACATATCTTTCCGAGCAACAAACAACGCATCGACTACAATACCTCGTTCTTTTACTTCCCAAGTTACTTCTGGGGTATGGGCTATAAGATGGGCGACGACAACAGCAACAAGAGCAAAATGAAGCGTTTTCAGTTCAAGTTTCAGGCCAACTGGCTATTCTCTGCTGCCGAAAACCTCTTCCTCGGACCCGCTATTGCCTTCAACTACGTGACGGCACGCGACATCGATCGCCCCGAATTGCTCGACGGACAACGTCGCAAAACGGTAAACTTCGGGGCAGGATTTACCCTGCTTTACGACACACGCGACAACCTTACAGCCCCTCATCGCGGCATGCGTCTGGAGTTAAGACAGCTCTTCCGCCCCAAATTTATGGGCAATCATTATAGTTTTCATACCACCGATCTGCGCACAAGCGGCTACATTCCCGTATGGAAAAGCGCACTTTTAGCCGCCGATTTCCACACGATGCTTAACTTCGGGCATCCCTCCTGGGGCATGATGGCGCTGCTTGGCAACAGTGATTTGATGCGCGGTTACTATGAAGGACGATACCGCGACAAGCATAAGATTGAGGCTCAATGTGAGCTTCGCCAGCACATTTGGCACCGGAATGGCATTGTTGTATGGGCGGGAGCCGGCACTATATTCAGTAAGTTCAGCAATATAAGGATAAATCGTGTGCTGCCCAATTGCGGTTTCGGCTATCGATGGGAGTTTAAAAAGAACGTGAATCTCAGGCTCGACTATGGTTTTGGCAAAGCCGGGCAGGGAGGTTTTGTATTCAATGTCAATGATGCTTTTTAGTAAGGAGGCTTAAAATATGATGATATTCGGTAAGCATTTCAACTTTTCGGCGGTGCGCGGGTATCTCCTTTCTGCGCAATTCCTTTTTATATATACCGTAATAGCCATTGCTGTTCCCAACATTACATTGGCTTTTACAAACCCAATACCGCTGTTGGCAAATGTGGTTAGCGTTATTCTGCCTCTGGCTTTCTATGTCTGGCTCATGGCGTTGTCGTGCAAAACCGGACGACAGGTGTGGCTGGTTTTTCCTCTTATATTCTTTGCAGCCTTCCAGATGGTGCTGGTTTATTTGTATGGCGGTGGCGTTATTGCGGTAGATATGTTCCTGAATCTGGCTACGACAAACCCTGACGAGGCACTGGAGTTACTGGATAATCTTATCCCCGCCGTAACAGGAGTTGTGGTGCTTTATATCCCATTGCTTGTGCTTGCTGCGTGGCAATGGAAAAAGAAAACATTGCCGGGTGCAAACTTTCAGCACCGCATGCGTAGAATTTCACTCTGGACAGGCGGCGTTATGCTGTTGTTAACGGCCCTGCTCTATGCTCTTTATCCACAAGGGGAAGAACGTCAGGGGCGATTCGAGTACCACGTAGAGAACAATGTTTATCCTGTAAATGTGTTCTACAATCTTGGCCTGGCGATACACGAAAGTTGGCTTTCGGCTCATTATCAGGAGCGTGTAGCCCACTTCAAATTTGGCGCAAAGGCTACACACAACACCGATTCGACCGAAGTTTACGTGCTTGTTGTAGGCGAAACGGCACGGTCGGGCAACTTCCAACTCTATGGATACGCGCGGCCTACCAGTCCTGAACTGTCGCGTGAAAGCCGTTTAATGGTATTCAAAAACGTAAGATCGCAATCGAATACGACGCATAAAAGTGTGCCCATGCTGCTTACGGCAGCACGGGCCGACGACCATTCACGCCTGTATCATGAGAAAGGAATACTGGCCGCTTTTGGTGAAGCGGGATTCCATACTGCCTTTTTCTCGAACCAATTACGTAACCATTCGTACATCGATTTCCTTGGAGAACAGGCCGATGAGGTTTGTTTCATACGCGAAAAACAACCCTCACGCCGTCCTGATGACGAGCAATTGCTTACCTGTGTAACGCAGGAGGTGAGCAAACGCCCGAAGAAACTATTCATCGTTCTGCACATGTATGGGTCGCATTTCAATTACCGCGACCGGTATTCACGTGCAAATGCACGATTCTTGCCTGACGAACCCACCGGGGCCAAGGCTGAAAACCGTCCGCAATTAATCAATGCTTACGATAACACCATATTGCACACCGACCGTATTTTAGCGCGATTGATTGACATTTTACGTGCACGGCACTGTATTTCTGCGATGCTGTACACCTCTGATCACGGCGAAAACATCTTCGATGACAAGCGTCGTTTGTTCCTCCATGCGTCGCCAAGGCCTTCCGAATACGATACGGACGTGCCGCTTTTACTGTGGACATCAAAACAATTTGACCAACAATATCCTGATATTGTAAGTGCATTGCATGGCAATTTAAATAAGGGTGTTGAATCGAATGCTTCAGTATTTCCTACCATGCTTTCCATAGCGGGCATACGTGCACGCGCTTGTGACGATAGTTTGTCGCTTATAAACCGGTCCTATCGCCTTGGAAAGCGTTACTACCTTGATGACCATAATCATGCTGTTTTGCTGTCAACGTTTTTCAAATAAGCAGTATTCGTTGACAAAAAAACAAATAAACCAAGTGTAGGAATGGTGTTTTGCTGCAATAAAAAGCGTATAAAGACGGCAGCAAAACATCATCTTCGCATAGTAAATTCCCTGTGTGGTTTGTACGGAATCATCATATTGTTTCTATAAAACAATCATGTTGTACAACAAAAACTAAAACAGGGACAATTTAAAGATTACGGTATCGTAATATCATTTAATGATTTACCTGTAACAAGAACAGCATTGGTAAATAACATTCTTTCAAAAAAGGCATTGCCTTAAGAGCGGAATACGGGAATCGAACCCGCCTCCCAGGCTTGGGAAGCCCGTGCACTACCGATGTGCTAATTCCGCATGGAGCCGATAC
>CALIIG010000101.1 GCA_938018155.1 uncultured Prevotella sp. | reverse complement strand
TTGGGGTCATGGGTTCGAGCCCCATGCGAGTCACGAAGTCTGAATAATGACGCGGGGGAACTCTGTAATGAGAGTTTCCTCGCGTCGTTTTTGGTATATTCTGAAGGCAAGAACTACAAAAACGATTATACATACCACCATAAGCACGTTGAAATTAGCCTGCAACCCCAGCACCTTTTTTACATAAACAATTGTGCAGGCCAGCCTGAACACACCATTAAAAAGCCATCACTTGCTTTGCATTTGCCTGTATTCCATCGGACTGCAGCCCAAATGGTCTCTGACATACTTTCCAAAAAAGCTCGAATTGGGGAAACCAAGCCTGTTGCTTATTTCCTTTACGCTCAAACCTGTATTACGCAAATAGTTCGTAATTGCTGAAATAGTATACTCCTGTATCCACGCATTGGCGGTCTTTCCCGAGTTCTTTTTACATATCATTGTGAGATACTTGTCCGATATACACAGCTTTGAGGCATAATAATTAACCGTATTATGCTTAGCCTCCGTGCTTTGAATCAGTTCCAGGAACCTGTTAAAAATCGACACATTCTGCTTTAAAGGTTCAGGTTCTACATCAGTATGCTTGCGGAACGTATTGCAAAAGCCTATAAGAACTGCGCTTATTATACCACGCAACACCTCTGCTCTGTATTGCATATCGATGGCATCTTCTCCCTTGTATTCAAGACACAGCTTCAACAAACTGTATGTTTTATTGTAAAATTCGATGTCCGAATCGATCATTTCTATCACACGCAGCTTCTTAATATAGGTAAGTTGATTCCACAAACTGATGTAACCGCGCAAAACTGTTTGCAGCATTCTGTTGGAAATACATACTGCCTGGTATTCAAAATCGGGCGAAATCATGATATTATCCAGCGACACCTCGGGCGGACAAATAAATATTTCATTGCTGTGCACCTCCTTTGTCTCACCATTTATCATTATCGTGCACTTGCCTTTTGAGCAATAAGCCAGCACGTTCATATTGATATACACGGCATCGGGTGCCCCCAACAGTTTTATATTATCTATTACAACTTTCCCCGTCGGCGGAACCGTCAAGCAGGTAAACATTGCTGAAGGGCAGAACGTTCAGGCACGACAGCTCATCGCTGTGCTCGATACCACCACGCTCGATAACCTTGTTTCGGCCTCGTCGGCAACGGTAAACCAGGCCGAAGCTGCTGTCAAGACTGCGCATGCACAGAAGAATATATCACTGAAAAACCTGCACGATACGCACCTTTTCGCCCCTTCCACGGGATATATATCACGCAGTATGGTAACCGCAGGCCAGAATATTGCACCCGGACAGCCCGTAGCCATGTTGGTAGACATACGCCACTGTGGTTTTGGCAAAGGCTTCATGTGCTCCTTTAATTTCCATGAATAACAAATGAACAAGAAGCAAAACATCGTAGAACGGGCGATGCGCTACCGGCAAATCGTCATCCTCATCACCGCTTTATGGGTTGCCTTCGGCATTTTTGCCTTAGGGAAGATGAACAAAAACGAGTTCCCCGACTTCACCGTACGTCAGGGTGTCGTAGCCGCTGTGTACCCGGGAGCCTCGGTTAACGATGTTGAGCAGATGATCATATTCTCAAGTCCCGGCGGAAATGTGGTGCGCGTGAAGGACATTGCCACCGTACACCGCGAATATACAGCCCCTGCAAGCTTCGTCACTAACAATGGAAAGAAGTGTATTGTGCTCAGTATTGAGATGAAAAAAGGGCGCAATATCACCGAAACGGGGTCGGAAGTGAAGCAACAACTCAGCGAATTTCAGAAAACACTGCCCTCCGATGTCAGCATGTTTACCATTACCGACCAGAGCAAGGTTGTCGGCTACTCGGTAACAAACTTCCTCAAAGAGCTTCTCATTGCTATCATAGCCGTGGTGGTGGTAGTTGTTTTGCTGCTGCCTCTGCGCGTGGCTCTTGTGGCCGCCGGCACCATTCCTGTTTCCATTTTCATCTCTCTGGGGCTGTTCTATGCCTTTGGAATAGAGCTGAACACGGTTACACTGGCTGCCCTTATCGTCACGCTGGGCATGATAGTAGACAATTCTATCGTTATCATTGACAACTATATGGAGCTGCTTGCCGGAGGCATGAGCCGGTGGAATGCCAGTATCAAGAGTACAAACCACTTCTTTAAGTCGATACTTTCAGCCACACTGGCCATATCATTAACCTTTTTCCCGTTGCTTGCATCGCTATCTCTCATCGCCCCGGGTACGGCAATGGGGCGTACTGCTGCCCGGCAGCGAGTTCTCGTTAACGTGTTATCTCGGCGTCATATCGCTTATGGGTATTCTTATCCGCAACGCCATCATCATGTTCGACTATGCTGAAGAGCTTCGCGAAACCGAACATCTTACCGCCCACGAGGCCATACTGCTGAGTGCCAAACGGCGTATGCGCCCCATATTCCTTACGTCGGCGGCGGCCTCAATGGGCGTTATCCCAATGATGCCGGGCGGTTCGGGGCTGTGGGCACCGATGGGAAACGTCATCTTTTTCGGCATCATGATAACCATGTTGTTTATATTAACCGTTCTGCCTGTAAGCTACCGGCTTGTCATGAGCGGCTCAACGACCGGAAGATTACGTCGCCGGGCATTCGAAAATCAATAATACACATTCTGCGGCAGGCCTGTCATCGGGGCTGGCCTGCAACAGTTACACCTTATTAATATAATGTATACGTTTATGAAAAAAAATATCATCGTCGCAGCTTTGCTCCTTTCAGGCCTTACCGCCAGCGCACAACAGGTTCTCACTTTGCAGCAGATAAAGGAACAGGCACTGGCTCATAACATCAGCATCCGCACGGCCGAAGGTGCCGTCCGCGAAGCCAGGGAGCAGAAAAAAGAGGCTTTTACCAACTATTTTCCACAGATAAGTGCCACCGGAATGGGTTTTAAGACCAACACCAACATGCTGAAAACCAGCATCAACACGGCGTCAGTTCTCCCCTCTTCGCTCGCTTCGGTATTGCCTCCGGCCCTTTTATCGGCCATCCCGCCGGAACTGTCGTTCTCAATGGTCGACAGAGGGCTTATGGCCGGAGTGGCTGCAATACAGCCCGTTTTTGCAGGAGGGCGTATCATCAACGGCAACAGACTGGCCCAAAAAGGGGTTGAAGCCAGCGAAATACAGAAACAGATGGCGGTAAATAACGTAGAACTGACTGCCGAACAAAGCAAATGGAGATAGGCAAAAACCTGCCGTCGATAGGCATTGGTGCCACATACAGCCACTATAATATGGACCAGGGTATGAAAAATACGTTTGGCATGGTGTTCGCCACCGTAACCGTTCCTATATCACAATGGTGGGGAGGCTCGCACGCCATCAGGCGCAGGCAGATAGCCGAGGACGTGACCCGCCGGCAACTGGCCGATAACCGACAGCTGCTGGCTATACGCATACAGAAAAACCGGGACGATGTTGACGATGCCTACAGGCAGCTGGTCATTGCCAGAAAAGGCATAGAGCAGAGCGAAGAGAACCTGAGGTTGAACTGCGACTTCTATCAGGCCGGAACCGTTACCATGAACGACCTGCTCGATGCACAGCAGAAATACCGGCAGTGTCGCGACCGTTACACCGAGGCATACACGGCTTTGCAGACCAAAGTGGTTGAATACGAACAGAGTATAGGCCGATAAATACACACCCTTATACGGTAATCAACAAACGTTAAGCCTGTAAGGGTAATCGTTCGACGGCCGTCAGCAGCGCGTTCGACGGCCGTCACACAACAACATTAAAATCGTTATACCTTCGATGTTTCTCCCAAAGATCGTTAAGTTTAGCCAATAATTGCTTTGGCGTTCCATCATATCGGGTAGTATTTATCACAAAACAGGCTCCTGTAACCTTATATACAATACGCATCATCATACGGCGAAGCGGGTTATTTATACCTTCTATATAAGTTGGTGTATTGCTCAACCGTATGATAATAAAAGGCATACTGTCCATCAAAGTCAGCTCCGTAATGTCGCGCCAACAAAGCCCGTCGCCTCTCCCGGTGTAAAGATAACGCTCGTTATATTTCATATCTCTGAACAAATGCAGGGCTCTTCGTGCCGACCACAGCAGCAAAAGCATACACCACAACACATCAATAAATAAAGCTATCCAACTAATCAGGCCAATAAAAAAAGGAAAACGGGCCGAAACTAACGGCAGTCGCATAGCTGTTAACCACAATAACGGTGCTACCAACAAGCCCATTAAGGCTATAAGCCACGGCCGCTTTCGCCAGCGTAACAGCGTGGCCTGCCCTATCAGTACAATGTAAGCAGAGAAACAAAATATAACCAAATTATCAATAGAAAAACCTTTATGGTGGCGAACCGCAGCCCACATACCCAGGGCTCCAAACGCAATGATAACCAATGATGAGCCTTTATCAAAAATCTTAGCGAAAACTTTATTCCTCGATTTCTTTTTACTCATGCCCCATTTTTGTTGCAAATATACCCTTTTTACCAAAACTTTTCACGTTTTAGAGCCTCATAAAGGCTAAAAATATTACCTTTGTCCGTGAACTTTTATCACGTAAAATTCAATGGAAACAAACAAAAGGCCTGTTTCTTTCTTCGAGGCTGACAAGAAAGAAATAAAGATAGTGAACATCGCTTTTGCAGGTACTGTGATACTTTCGCTTTATTATCAGGTTTTCCTGCCGTTTTTAAGTGATCACGGAGGCAACGTTCTTGTGATGCTGTTTGCACCTGTAATGAGGAACCCTGTTTTCACAGAACTGATGTCTATCGCCTATCTGGCACTGACTGCCGTGCTTTATAATGCCGTGCGCATGCAGCTGAGGCGGCGCAATTCATGGGCACAGTGGGTATGTGCAGCGGCCATCGGGGCACTTGTCGCGGGCTGTATTGTCAACGCCCTCATCGCCATTATGTTGGGAGGAGAGCCTAATCTCTACAACCGCATGTCGCTATCAATAATCTCTACAGCCATGGGGGTGCGCTTCTTTGCGAATTTTGCCATTCTGGTGCTTTCCGTTTTTCTGGTTTTCAAGGGTGGCGGTCGGCTGCGTATAGCAGGTATTATTTACATCGTAAGCTTTGTGGCAGGAATACTTCTGGGAGAATTCGGCCTGTTCTTCAATGAGCTTTCCCTGCAGGTCATGGCGTATATCAGTACGCTTCTCAACCTGTTATTTCTGCTTTTCTTACGTTTGAGCTTTAAGCCCGTAGCGAAGACCCCTGATGACAGCTGTGTGGCATAGACAGCTGCCAATCATAACATATACTGTTTTTACAGATAAAAGCCGGAAAATAATATAAACGACAATGCCCTGAACCGATGATATTGATTCGGGGCGTCGTTGTATCTGTATCTGTTTATAGTTTGAATGGTTGGAGGCAGATGGCATCAATACCATTGCACGGCATTGGAATAGCCGCTGCGTTTGTCATATTTCAGAGCGTCGGTAAGCGTTGAAGCATTGGCCCGGAAGGTGAAATTGTAGCTGGCATACGGTGCCAGAACTACCGAACAACTCATATTAAAGCAGTGAAGATCGCGCTGCAGCGAGGCCGTTGTCATTGAGAGCTTGTGGGCATCAAAGTCGTAACCCGACGAGAAACTGATGTTCCAACCGTCGCTTATGCGCACGTTACCTGTTACATTCAGCGTTTGCGAGAACATGTATGGGTAGCGCATCGTGCGGTAATTAAACTTCTTTACATCGGTATTCTCACGCATTGTAATACCATAACCGAAAGTAAGCGACCACGGCATCGAAAACTTCATGTAACCATCCTCATCGGTTTCGGCCTTGCCTCCACCGCTTTTCTTGCGTGCTCCACGCTGGCCTTCTATCATGTCGTCGTCGACATTGCTCTCTATGTCTGTATCAACGCCTTCGTCGTCCTTTTGCTTTTTACTGCTCTTGTCATCGCCGCCACCGCCAAAAAGTTTCTTTAACTTTTCAGGAGTAAGCGTGTAATTGATGTTCTGTGACATGCCCTGGAAACGCCCGAACTTGCCCATTCCCCACAGTGTACGGTTGCCTACGTAAGGCATACCGCTGGCATCGAGGTCGTATGCATACGAAGCGAATACGGCATTCAAGTTAAATGTATAGTTCTTCCACCACTTAAGGCTGAGGTTTACGCCCAAATCGCTCAGCGGATGAACCTTTGCAGCCATGTTGTATGACATGGTAAGGTCGAGCCTGTCAATCAAACTTATTTTTTTATAACCCGTAGAATCGTCATCGCTTTTCACCTTCATTTCAAGGTTATTACCCAATGAAAACGAAACGTTTCCGGTGCGCCCTTTGCCTGGTGCGCCGTATAATGACGACTGATAGGGCGAGTATTCAACATACGATACGTTGCCATAGGCATCGGTTTTCAGGTATGAGTCGTAATAACCATAACGACGAGAGCCAAAGTCGGGGGCATAACTGAAGGTCACTGAAGGCGTCAGCACATGGCGAATAGCCTGTATTTTGTCGCCAAACAGCTTGCGGTTGGGTATCCACATGCCGTAAATCTTCGTGTTGGCAGATAATGAAACGTTCCAGTTATAAACATTATTGAAACCATAAATGGTATCGCCCACCTCGCGTTGATGAGCTACATCCCACGACCGCATGATTTTATTGGTGTACATTCGGTCGGTAAAGTTAAACGAAGGACTGACATTTATATAATCGAAAAGCGTGAAACTGGCCGTAACGGGTATGCTATGCTGCATACCATTTCGCCAGTCGCGTATGAGGTCCGAGTGGAAAATACGGTCTTCCTTTGTCGTTATCGAATTGCTTAACTGACCGGTATAGCTTACGGCTATCTTCTCGTACCACCGCTCTTTGCCCACCGCCTTCTTGCGACGGAAAGGATAAAAGCGGCTCAAACTGATGTTAAGATCGGGCAATGACAGCGCAATGGTCGAATCTTGCATATTCTGATTCAGGTTCGCTGTGGAACTAAGCGACAAGCCTATGCTCGAAAACGACGTGCTCCAACTTATGGAAGAGGTACGCGTTGTTTGCGAACGGGTAATAGGATTGTACATACTCGTCAGGTTATTTTGCTCATAACTCGACGTCGCAAAGTTGACACTTGCCGACAATGAGCTAAAGGGATTGGCTTTAGTATCCTGCCGATGACTCCACTGTAGCTTGAAACTGCGCTGCTCTGAGAAGTCAGGCATTCCCTTATCACCCGTTTTTGTATCCTGATAACTGAAGTAGAAAGAACCGCTGTATCGGTAACGCTTGCGATAATTGCTGGCTGCAGAGAGCCCCCATGAGCCTTTAGTGTAAACCTCTCCCAACAGTTTTAAATCCCATTTATCGTTGATGGCAAAGTAGTAACCACCGTCACGAAGATAGAATCCGCGCGCACTTTCATCGCCATAAGTGGGCATAATGAAGCCGCTTGAATAACTTTTGGTAAACGGAAAGAAGCCATAGGGAATAGCAAGTGGTACGGGAACATCGGCCACAACAAGGTAAGCCGGGCCGAAAACAACATCCTTCCCGGGACGAACCTTGGCCCGGGAGAGAGAAATATAAAAGTCGGGATGTTCCTTATCACACGTTGTATATCGGCCGTGAGCCAAATAAACATCCCCGTTTTCTTCGCGTTTCGATATTCCGCTCGTCAGAAAGCCATCCTGCTGCTTGGTATAAGCATTGTGTACAATGCCTTTCTTGCTTTTGAAATTAAATGCTATGGTATCGGTATCATAGGTATCACTACCCATTGTAAAGACGGGACGCCCTTTGATTCCTCCTTTTGATGCAGAGTCAGGAGTGCCTGTTGCATGAACCAGACTGCTGTCGAGGCTCATCTTTATTCGGTCACTCTTCAGGTCCATATTCTCATATTTCACTTCGGAAGTCCCGTAAAGATGGGCTGTTTTCGTCAGAGCGTCATACACCATTGAGTCTTGAGCCTCATAATTAACGGGCGCATCAATGCCATTTTTCTTCGAACGGTTCAGAGAATCGAGGTGAATAGAATCGTCAACTACCTTGTTATGACGGTAAATTGCACGTTGCAGACTGTCCATTGTTGTAGTATCAACGGCAGCCGATTCGCCTTTAAAAGGAAAATGATTAGCAGAGTCTTTCCGTACCACGGTATCCTTAACAGCATCCCCGAACCGCTTTTTGAACTGCGGCGCACGACTGTCAGCCCAGGCAAACACTACGGCACAAATAAGCAATATGATGAAAGACCTTGTCCTCATTAGTCTGCAAAATTACAGAATATATAAAAAATATATAGATGATTTCGTTATTTTAACGTAGTCACTCGAACATACGGGCCCATTCACGAAAGCGTTCTACACCTTCCTCTCCGAACTTAGCCAGACTGCGTTCGGCTTGTTCCAGTGTTTTTTCATGGCATATATTCGACTTGCTATAAAACTTATCGGCATAGCAAATCAGCTTTTCTTCTAAGGTTTCAGGCAGAAAATCTTCGTGTGGAAGAGGCAAATTTTGTTGAATTATTTCTGTTTTCGTAAGGCCTGCACCCGTATGCCGTTCACAAACTCTTGCATGGCGGGGAAATCCTGCTTGCCTTAACAGTTCGGCTCCTATACGTCCATGGCAGATGTATGGCTCAATGCCATAGCACAATATACCCGGAGCATGGCAACGGCAAATGCCTATATCGTGAAGCATGGCAGCCTCAACAACGAAACTACGGTCAATATTCAGCTCAGGATGGCAGTCGCAAATAGCCAGCGCGCGCTCCATAACGGCTCGGCTGTGTATCATCAAAATATGTCGAAGAGCCGTATCTTCGGGATAATACTGGTCGATAATAGCCTGGTAATTCATACTATCTTATTTTTCTTTTTTACCTTATTGCAGACATTACAGCATTTCGGGCATGGAGCAATCCGGGGGTAAGGGCCTCACTTTCCAACATTTGAAGTGTCAGTTCCAGCTCTTCAAGCAGTTCGGGATAAGCCTTACACAGGTGGTAAGACACATAAATGGCATGGGCTCTGATGCCTACAGGCTGGCTCGGGCTTACCGTCAGGCAGAAGTCAAGAAAGTCTGTGCGAAGCCTGCGGCTATCAAACACCTGTCGACGCAAAATTGTAAACAATACGCGCCGAAAGGTTTCGTCCTTTGTCTCCATCAACAGGTCAATAAGCCGGTTCTGGTAACGCTGGAGAAACCTTACACGCTTACTATCTGAACGACTAAGTACCCAAGCTGCATTGTTAGCCACATGCTGATCAGTATCAGAGAGCAGCCCGTACAATGCTTTTATGACAGCATCATCATCATTATTTGCCATACAAACAACAATCCGGCGGACATCTTCATCATGTATCCTGCCCACGAGTTGGCTTCTAATTGCTGTAAAATATGCTGCAGATTCTTTCACGAAAAAACGTACGGCTCACCCTCTACCGCACAAAGTGCAGCAAGAATGAGCCGTTATTTCAGAGTATTATGGGCAGCTATCAGTTCTGATGCTCCCTTTGAATATAAGCGATAACACTGCCTTTCTGGACCTTTCCTCCCTGATGGGCGTTAATTTCAACGAGTTTTCCACCCAGGTCGGCCTTTACTTCTACGAACTCTCCCCATGGCGACTGAATCCAACAGAAGGCTTCTCCTTCCTTGTATTCTTTACCAATGTAAGGTTCAACGGCTGGTGCCGTCTCACCATCACCCTGAAATTCCCAGAATATCTGGCCCTTGACAGGAGCTACAACAGCGTCAGCCTGAGCGTGTTTAAAGGCTGTTGCCTCCTCAACAGAGACCTTAGCACCGAGCTTTGCATCCTTAGCCTTCTGCAAATCAGCCAGGAAATTCTTCTTCGCCTGACCGCTACGATAGTTGCGATACTGTTCAGGGTGCATGGCAAGTTCGAACAATTCTTCATCGTCCTGACCGTAATCCCATCCGTTTTCATCCATTTCCTTGCGGAAATCGTCCAATGCAGGCTTAAGCTGTGTATGCGGATCGACATCGGTAAACTGACGCCCTTGTTTCTCGGCAAGCTCAATAAGTTCAGGGGCTATTGGGCCTGGGACGCGACCACTCTTACCCAAAATCATACCCCACATGTTGTCATCCATCATCACAAAGCGGCCTTTACCCTGCTCCATGGTAAGTAAATTCATCAGAGCTATGTTCTTGGTGTACTGTGAGAACGGCGTAACAAGTGGTGGATAACCTACACGTGGCCACACGTAGGCAACCTCATTGAAGAGCTTTATCAACAAATCGTCCATTGAAAGCTCGGGTTCTCCTTTCTTCTTGCGCAAGTTATTAATGGTGGTTCGCATACCTCCAAGGTCAGCCATCATGGAGCCCATCATACCTCCGGGCAGGCCACAGGTAAGCAATAAAGAGGACATAAGTTTGTTGGCGGGATTGATAAAGCAGCCCAACCACTCGTCAATGAACTCCTGAGTCATGGCACGAGCCTCCATATAAGCGTCCATATTCACCTCCGGTACTTCAAATCCGGCATGCTTTAACATGCTTTGAACCGAAATAACATCGGGATGAACCTTACCCCACGACAATGGTTCGATGGCAGTATCTATGACATCTGCTCCGTTCTCACAAACCTCAAGGATAGATGCCATCGAAAGACCAGGGCCGGAATGGCCATGGTATTCAATAATAATATCAGGATGCTTGGTTTTGATTCGCTTGGTAAGTTGACCCAGAAAAGCAGGTTGACCGATACCGGCCATATCCTTCAGGCAAATTTCTTCTGCACCTGCAGCAATCTCTTCATCGGCTAATTTTTCGTAGTAATCGAGCGTATGAATCGGCGACGTTGTAATACACAATGCAGCCTGAGGAGTCATTCCGCCTTCCTTTGCCCACTTAATGGCCGGAGCTATGTTCCTAATGTCGTTCAAACCGTCAAATATACGTGTGATGTCAGTGCCCTGTGCATGTTTAACCCGGTACATCATGGCACGCACATCATCGGGTACAGGATACATTCGAAGGGCGTTCAAGCCGCGGTCTAACATGTGAGTTTTAATACCTGCCTGATGTAAAGGTGCGGTAAAAGCCCTTACAGCTTCGTTAGGATTCTCCCCTGCGAGGAGTTGAACCTGCTCAAAAGCACCACCGTTGGTTTCTACACGCGCGAAACATCCCATCCTTACAAATACAGGAGCTATACGGGCAAGCTGATCCTTTCGGGGCTGGAATTTCCCTGAACTCTGCCACATATCACGATAAACAAGACTGAATTGGATTTTCTTCTTCATTATTTTTCTTAGTTTTTCTTTTATTCTTTCATTAATTATACGCCTTAAATAGCATCTTAAAAGCTAATAAAAATATATATACCAGGCGT
>CALIIG010000100.1 GCA_938018155.1 uncultured Prevotella sp. | reverse complement strand
ATGACCAATGTACGAAAATAGACCACCATCAAAATACGACTCTTTGTACATAATATCTCCTCCTCTATCTAAACCAACTCTTTCAGAAACTGAATCAGTGTTTCTGCAGAACGTTTACCAGCTTCAAGAATGAACTCATCAAAAGTGACATTGGCATCATGGCTAGCTGTGTCGCTCATGGCACGAATGACCATAAAAGGCAGACCGATAGAATGGGTCGCTTGCGCAATGGCTGCTCCTTCCATTTCTACCGCTAAAACATCTGGAAAATGCTGCTTAATGGCTTGAATCTTGTCTTGGCCCGCAATAAAACTGTCCCCTGTTGCAATCAAGCCAACGCGACTTGTCTGATGTGTCTTTTCTAAAAGCTTCCTCATCTCAGAAACCAAATAGCGGCTCGCTTCAAAATACAGTGGCTGGCGCGCCATTTGTCCGTATTCATAGCCAAAAGCTGTTACATCTACATCGTGGTACACTAGCCGATCAGCCACTACAACATCGCCGATTTGCAAACCTTCGGCTACCGCACCAGCAGAACCCGTATTGATGACAGCCGTCACTTTAAACTCATTGACCAAAACAGCTACGCTCATAGCAGACATGACCTTGCCGATCCCGCTTTCCACCAGCACAACTTCATGATAACCGATACTTCCCGTATGATAAACATGCCCCAAACGTAAGTGCTTTTCGGCATTTTCCAAGTTTTCCACTAAGATTTTTAGTTCCTCAGGCATGGCCGCAATAATTCCGATTTTCATTATTTCCTCTCATTCTATCACAAAAAAAGCGAAAGTCGAGCTTATCGCTTTTTATAGCCAAATAATAGCAGCAATCAAAGCCATCAAAAGCAGGACAATCCAAAATAGAATTTTGTTTAATTTCGCTTGGAATACTCCGCGTTTTGCATTTTCAATGCGTCGACTTTTGGTCACTGTTGGTTCTACATCAATTTGAAGTGTATCTTGATTGAAACCGCTAGTTGGAGAAGAATCACCAAACTGACTTCTAGTCGTTTTTAAAATTTTGGTTTCTTCCTCATCATGCAAAGGTGGACCTGAAATATCTTCACCACGATTTGCCCGTTCAATCATTTCATCTGTTAATAAAGGTCTTCCCATGAGCGTCCCCCTATCTTCGATTCATTTTCATTTCCCAATATTGAAGTGCAATAATGGTTTTTGCATCACAAATATCACCACTAGCAAGGAGAGCTTTCGCTTCTTCCAAGGTCACTTCATGGAGTTCTAAGGTCTCGTCCTCATCTTGTGGACGAGGATTTTCAACTTTTGTCAAATGGCTAGCGCTATAAAGTTTGATTCGCTCATTGCAAAAGCCAATCGCCGAATAGAAATCATAGAGCAGTTCTAACTCACCTGTATAACCCGTTTCTTCTTCTAATTCGCGCAGGGCGGCTGTCTGACTATCCTCTCCTGCCAGCACACTACCTCCCGCTCCAAACTCGTAGTAGCCAGGATAGAGGCTTTTATTTGCTGACCGCCGCATAAAAAGAATATCACCATCTTGGTGACGGACCAAGACATTGACACAGAGATGAAATTGCCCTTCAGGAATTTTTTCTCCTCGAACTAGGAGATGCGGGAGCTGATTTCGATTCAAGTCATAGGCATTCCAAACCTCTGTCATATTTCCTCCTTGGATAACGTCATTCATCTTTCGGTAGCAGCTTCCAGGTTCCGTCAGCTGCGCTTCCCTAGATTCTCGTGTTTTTCAATTCCTTTATATTGGGATCGAACAAAAATTCGGGAACACTACCCGAATCTCTCTTTCATAATTACCAGAACCAGCCGTCATTGTCATTGATTGGCTCAGCATCTTTCATTTTACGAGGACCTGTTCCATACATTTCCGCTTCCACATCTTCCTTGTAAGGCATCACGACAGCCAGCAAAATATAAATCAAAATGCCTAAGCCAAAATTGGAAACTGTAAAGATAATGAATAAAAAGCGTAACAAACCAAGATCAAAATTGAATTTATCGGCCAGTCCCGACAAAACCCCTGAAATCACTCGGTTTCTTCTTAATTTATAAAATTTAGTTTTCATGATGATGACCTCAACTCTCATTCTTTCCTTCATTTTATCATAGCGAAAGGGCAAAAAAATCAGCCCCAAGGCTGATTCTATCTTTATCCGTTTGTTCACTTTTTGCTTTATCTTCGTGTTCAAAAATGGGTCCGCTTTCAGCAGATAATTTCACTGTCGAGCCAAACCCATTGGAAACCCTTGGTGGAAAGGTTCCTGCAACAATTAATGGTACTTTCCCTGAGAAATACATGAAGAAGAAAGCCATCGTAACCGTTACACCAGAACTTCGCAATGCTAATGGCCAGAAAATTACAGGCTCAAGTACGGCATTCCAGGGCGAAAAGGTGCAAGGAAATAACCAGACCATATCATACAAAATGGGCGGTAAGTATACGATGAAAACAGCTTTTGACTATACGTCTGCGATGCAACAGAGCGACATGTACCTCACATTTGATGCGCGTATAGGCAATAAAAAGGTAACAATTCCTGCAGTAAAGGTTGCAACTGGCGTTATAGCGACAGCCGAATTATATAAGCAGGCTATGGACAATGCAGGCGGATGCCTTGCCCTCGACTCTTTCCAGCGTGTTAAAGCACAACGTCAAGAAGCCAACATTAAGTTCTTAGTGAATCAGGCTAACTTAAGAAAGAGCGAACTAAAAAGTAATTCTGTCAAGGACTTCGTGCAAATGCTGAAGAAGATTAACGCTTCACGCGAAGACCTTAACCTTAAGAATGTTGAGATCGCTGCATACGCATCGCCTGAAGGTGGCTATACATTCAACAACAAATTAGCGAATAAACGTCAGAATACCACAGAGAAATATGTAAACCAACAGCTCAAGGCAACGCAACTTGCCAACGCTAATGTTGATGCACATTACACGGCACAGGACTGGGATGGCTTCAAGCAGCTTGTTGCTGCAAGCAATATTCAGGACAAGAACGTGATTTTACGTGTGCTCGAAATGTACAAAGATCCCGAAGAACGTGAGCGTCAAATCCGCAACATGAGCGAAGGTTTCCGTGAACTTGCAACCGGTATTCTGCCCGAATTACGTCGTAGCCGTTTGATCATTAACTATGAAACGATCGGCCGTTCTGACGATCAAATCAAAGCACAATATACTTCTGACCCTTCAAAACTGAGCGCAGACGAGCTGCTTTATTGTGCAACTCTCGAACCCAATGCTGATAAAAAGGCTGAAATTTATAAGAAAACATCAGAGCTTTACCCCACTGACTATCGTGCATTCAACAATTTAGGCACCCTCGCTTTTAAGAAAGGTGATCAGGTTACCGCCAAACGCTATTTCACAGAAGCGCAGAATAAGGGCAAGGCACCGGAAGCAAATGCCAACCTTGGCCTCGTAGCTTTGAAGAATGGCCAGTTGAAGGATGCTGAATATCTTATTTCAAAGGCTACTGAAGCTAACGATCTTGGTCAGGCTCTCGGTAATTTAAACATTGCCAAAGGCAACTATTCTGAAGCCGTTAAGGACTTTGGCGATTCATATTCCAACAGTGCTGCACTTGCCCAACTGTTGAATAAGGACTATGCTGCTGCCGTAGCCACACTTAATAATGTAAAGAATGCCGATGCGCTAACATATTATTTGAAGGCACTTGTATTAAACCGTCAGGGCAACACATCGGCAGCGAAAACAGCCCTTAACAAAGCTATCAGTGCTGATTCCGCACTTGCAGAATACGCCAAAAAGGACTTAGAGCTGGCGAATTTGAAATAAAAGGCCATAACGGCACGTCATACAACTCAATAAAGAAGCTAAAGAGGTTAATCCCAAACTTCTTTAGCTTCTTTGCTTTTGCTTCCACATCATAGGCACCATACTTTATTTTCTATGCTCAAGCACTTTCTTCTCGTCTTTCTTCCAGCCCTGTTACTTCTTGCCTCTTGCGGCGAAGACAGTAAACATTTCAAAATTGAAGGCCGACTGTTACAGATTAATCAGGGCGAGTTTTACCTTTATAGTTCCGACGGTACCATCAACGGATTCGATACCATAAAGGTACAAGGCGGTCGCTTCAGCCATGAAATAGAGTGCGATCATCCCACAACGCTTATGCTTGTATTCCCTAATTTCTCCGAGCAACCCATCTTTGCGCAGCCCGGGAAAAGCGTAGACATTGAGGGAGATGCCTCACACCTGAAGATGTTGAAGATTAAAGGTACCGACGATAACGAGCTGATGACGGCCTTTCGTGAGCAGATTTCTACTGCCACGCCACCGCAAGAGAAACATGCAGCCATACAGTTTACAGAAAACAATCCACAGTCGCCAGTCAGTGTTTATTTAGTAAAGAAATACTTTGTAGCCTCTCCAAGCCCCGATTATAAAGAAGCAACCCGCCTCCTTAAGATTTTAAAGGACAAGCAACCTGATAATTACGTAATCAGCAATCTATTGCAGAATGTCAAAGTGTTAGGCAAAACCATCGTGGGGTCACGTCTTCCTGCATTCAAGGTTAAAGACATGAAAGGCAATATTATCACCTCAAACTCACTCACCCACGGACTTGTTGTAATCTGCACATGGGCATCGTGGAGTTTTCCCAGCACCGATATTCTTCGACAGTTAAGCCAGATACAACTCGAAAAACAAAAAACATTCAAGGTTCTTTCCATTTGTGTCGATGCCAGCCTATCCGATTGTAACACCTACCTTAGCGTGAACCAGGTATCGTGGCCCAACGTATTTACAGGCGAAATGTTCAATACTGTTCCCCTGAAAATATTAGGTTTACAAAACGTGCCCGACAATATTGTTATAAAAGACGGACGCATTGTAGCCCGCAGTATAGACATTAACAGTTTGCGTGAGAAAATAGAAAGCCTCATCTGACACCTTAAAACCAACTACTCCACATGCTTGTAAAGACTTATAGTGCCGCTGTTAACGGGCTCAATGTTACGCCAGTTACCATTGAAGTAAGCCTGACGCGTGGCGTTATGTATCATTTTACCGGACTCGGTGACGAAGCTGTGCGTGAAGGTCGCGACCGTATTGCCGCGGCTTTACAATATAACGGACTGAAATTTCCTAAAGCCGACATCACCGTTAACATGGCACCCGCCGACCTTAAAAAGGAGGGAAGCAGCTTCGATTTGCCGTTGGCCATCGCCATTCTCGCTGCCGACGGACAGATTGGCTCACAATCACTCGCCCGCTTTATGATGGTAGGCGAATTGGGGCTCGATGGCAAACTACAGCCGGTTAAAGGTGTTCTGCCCGTAGCCATTAAGGCAAGAGCCGAGCATTACGAAGGCCTTATCGTGCCCACAGCCAATGCACGCGAGGCGGCTATTGTGAACCAGCTCAACGTTTACGGCATGGATAATATGGCTGATGTTATATCTTTCCTCGATGGAAAAACACAATGCCAGCCCGTTGTTGTTGATACACGTAAGGAATTTTTTGAGCATCAGTATAATTTTGACCTTGATTTTTCTGACGTCCGCGGACAGGAGAACGTGAAACGAGCCTTTGAAGTAGCTGCCGCAGGAGGCCATAATCTCATCATGATCGGCCCTCCCGGGTCAGGAAAAAGTATGATGGCCAAGCGACTGCCTTCAATTTTACCACCCCTTACCCTTGCCGAGAGCCTCGAAACTACGCAGATTCATTCGGTCGCAGGCCTCCTGAGTCGCGGCTCTTCTCTCATATCGCAGCGGCCTTTCCGCTCTCCCCATCACACCATTTCAGAAGCAGCCCTCGTAGGTGGCGGCACAAACCCCATGCCCGGAGAGATTTCTCAGGCCCATAATGGCGTGTTATTCTGTGACGAATTACCCGAATTTAGCAAACATACATTGGAGGTTCTCCGGCAACCATTAGAAGACAGGGTCATCACTATAAGCCGTGCCAAGTATACAGTAACCTATCCTTGTTCGTTCATGTTTGTGGCATCCATGAACCCTTGCCCTTGCGGCTACTATGGAGACCCCACGCATCATTGCGTCTGCACGCCGGGACAGATACAGCATTACCTCAATAAAATATCGGGACCATTGATGGACCGCATTGATATTCAGTGCGAAATATCGGCCATTCCTTTCAAAGACCTGTCACAGGCACAGCCGGGAGAGCCTTCGTCAGCGATACGCGAGCGCGTCATTGCTGCCCGTGCCATACAAACCGAACGCTTTAAAGACAGCAAGTTAATCCACTGCAACGCACAGATGACCGAGCGAATGATTCACCATTATGCCGAGCCCGACGAAAAAGGCCTTGAATTATTGCGCATAGCCATGGAGCGTCTCAGCCTCTCGGCACGTGCTTATTCGCGCATATTAAAGGTGGCACGAACCATAGCCGACCTCGCCGGGGCCGGGCGTGTAGCTCAGGAACATATTGCCGAAGCCATAGCATATCGCCAGCTCGACCGTGGCGACTGGGCCGACCGAGGAGCGTAACCCGATGAAATGACAATATACTGTATTTCAATTATTAACAGGATAACATGACAAACATGAAGAAAACATCATTTCTTACTGTTGCTCTTGTAATAACAGCAGCAGCTTTTCTATCAATTTCGCTTACAGGATGTGGAACATCCAAACAAACAACAGCAACGCATCAGCAGGCTCAGCAACAATCTGTTCCACAAGAAATCAACCCGGCCGTTGCTGCCAACACCAGCGTTTTAAGCATTAAAGATGCCGCCTTACTGCTAAACAATCCCGAAAAAGCCGACTCTATTGCGCGCGCAAATGGTTATACTGTTATTAACCGATACGGCGTTTACCGTGTTGAAAACTACGCCAGGATGCTCTATAAAAACTGTACTCCTGCCAAAAGTATGAGCAAAAATCTATACAACGACACGCCCAAGCCACGTAAAAAAGGCACATCAAGCTATGTGGCTATGATGCCCGACGGTGCCGAAAGCATCATTATCGGTGTATTTAATACGGCTACTTATCAAAACCTTGTTGAACAGGTGAAGACCGGCGGCTTCACACTCGACATGGCCGGTGACGAGGATGCCTATACAAACGGCCGCTACAACGTTTACTGTTACAGCGGCCGCAAGACGGTTCGTATAGAGAAAGTGCGCTAAGGGCTTACCTTAGCGTGCGCGTTGCATTGAGCACACACAGCACCATTACGCCCACATCGCCGAACACGGCAACCGGCATGGCAAGATTTCCCAGCAGTCCGAGCCCCACAAGCACAAGGATAAGCACCTTCGTTGCAATGGCAAACCAGGCATTCTGATGGGCAATGGCTATGGTTCGGCGGGCTATGCGCACGGCCGTAGCTATCTTATGGGGCTTGTCGTCCATCAGAACCACGTCGGCAGCCTCTATGGCAGCGTCGCTCCCCAGCGCGCCCATGGCTATACCTACGTCAGCACGGGCCAGCACGGGAGCGTCATTAATGCCGTCGCCAACAAAGGCAAGCCGTCCCTTTGGCGGCATACTCTTCAGGTAACGCTCTACATAAGATACCTTGTCGGCAGGTAACAGGCCGGCGTGATACTCGTCAATGCCCAGCTCTGCAGCCACTTGCCGTGCTACGTTTTCGTGGTCGCCCGTGAGCATTACCGTTTTCCTTATTCCTTCGTTCTTCAATGCAGCTATCGCCTCACGGCTGTCGGCCTTCACCCTGTCGGCAATAACCACGTGGCCTGCATAGGCTCCTTCAACAGCCACATGGATGACAGTGCCCGCATGTCCCACGCATTTCGTGCACGTATGCACATGTGCACCCACGCGTGCCATCATCTTTTCATTACCCACGCTCACCCTCCGGCCGTTCACCCGAGCCGATATTCCTTCGCCGGCCGTTTCCTCAACCTCTTCTATCTTGCAGCTGTCGTTCTCGGCAGGATAGGCTGCACGCAGAGCCATGGCAATGGGATGGGTACTGAATCGCTCAACATGGGCAGCCAGATGAAGCAGCTCCTGCTCGTCAATATCATCGGGATGTACGGCCTCAACGGCAAATATACCTTCGGTAAGCGTGCCTGTTTTATCGAACACTACGGTAGAAAGGTGCGCCAATGCGTCCATATAGTTGCCACCTTTTACCAATATTCCCTTTCGCGATGCACCGCCAATGCCACCGAAAAAGCTCAACGGAATAGAAATAACAAGTGCACAGGGGCAGCTTACCACAAGGAAACTCAACGCACGGTAAGCCCACGTAGCCAGAGCGTTGCCGTAATTTTCGCTGAACAATGGCGGCACAAACGCGAACACCAAAGCCAGCAAAACCACCACCGGTGTGTAGATACGGGCAAAGCGTCGTATAAAAGTTTCGCTCTTCGACTTGTGTTCTCCCGACTCCTCTACAAGTTTAAGAATCTTCGAACATGTCGACTCGCCAAAACTTTTCTCAACTTTTACCCTCAACACACCAGTCATATTTACGCACCCGCTGATAACCATGTCGCCGGGGTTAGCCTCACGAGGCATGCTCTCACCGGTTAAAGCAACGGTGTTCAAGCTCGAATGGCCATCAAGAACAGTGCCGTCAAGTGGTATCTTTTCACCGGCCTTTACTATCACGGTTTCCCCAATCTTCACGTTGTCAGGAGCTACAACCGATACCTTGCCGTCGCGTTCTACGCTGGCTATGTCAGGACGGATGTCCATCATAGCCTCTATTGACCGTTTGCTATTGCCCTCAGCGTAATCTTCAAACAGCTCACCCACCTGGA
The DNA here is from genome assembly GCA_938018155.1 of uncultured Prevotella sp. GTDB lineage: Bacteria > Bacteroidota > Bacteroidia > Bacteroidales > Bacteroidaceae > Prevotella. The sequence continues at coordinate 446 of CALIIG010000100.1, read as the reverse complement.
AAAACAGCATGACAAACACCGCCTCTACAAACTCAGGCCCGGCCCCCGGCAGGAAACCGATGCCCAAAGCACCCAGTGTTGCAATGCACATCAGGAAGTCTTCGTTAAACGGATTGCGTTCCTTTATGCCCTCTTCCACGGCTTCGCCCATAACGTCGTAGCTGATCATGAGGTAAGGCACCAAATAAACCATAAGCTGTGCCCACAACGGTATACCGGCCGTTTTTACAAACAACCAGGCCGGTGCAAGCGTTGCCGCTGTAAGGAAAATTCTGAAAAGTAGTTTTTTATTCATATCCCGATTGATGTTTTATTATCTGACGGCAAAGTTAATACATCGTTCCTGCAACTTGGTTGCAAAGCAACGATACCTTCTTTATATGCTTCTGCTCATCGTTCGACGGCCGTCAGCAGAGCTGTTGACGGTCGTCACACCCATTGTTCGA
>CALIIG010000099.1 GCA_938018155.1 uncultured Prevotella sp. | reverse complement strand
GGCCGTCGTACGCGCTGCTGACGGCCGCCGAACCTCAACAAATCAACAATAACCTACGGAATATACGAAAGGAAGGGAGAGCCATGACGTTGTAATGAGCTTAGAATTAAACCATAAAAATCTGAGGCTGTTATGCAAACGTCATTGAGGCAAGCCATATCAGGCCTTTGCATCAGGCCATGAAGCACACGGGCTGCCATGTGAATGTAGCCAAAATAAGGGGCTTTGGTTTTTACATCAGGCGAATATTGCTGCTTTGAAAACTTTTTCATATCTTTGCGAAAATAAACCTATCGAACCAGAACAAAACCTATGACGAAACTCTCTAAGGAAAGCAAGCAGCAAATAACAGCCGTAAACAACCGCATCATCACGCTGCGCGGACAGCAGGTTATCATCGACCGCGACGTGGCAGAACTATATGGTGTGGAGACGCGCGACATTAATAAGTCGGTGAAAAACAACCCCGAGAAGTTCCCTTCAGGCTATATTCTCACGCTCACAAAAGCAGAAAAGCACGAACTGGTGGAAAATTTCCACCGGTTAAATGGTATCAAACATTCAAGTGTTGCGCCGAAAGCTTTCACCGAGCAGGGCCTTTACATGCTGGCAACCATCCTTAAATCGCCACTCGCCACGCAAACAACCATCGCCATTATCGACACGTTTACGAAGCTCCGCCAGCTGTCGCGCAGCATCGCTACGGCCAACAGCAACGGGAATATCACACCCGAAGAACAGAAAAACCTGCAAAATATGATGACCGAGGTGCTTAGCAAGAATCCGCTTCCCATGCAAATCCAGAAGATGACGTTTAGTGTTAATCTCGGCATTCTGAAAATATCGGTCGAAACAAAACGCTGAAACGCGGCCGGACAGCGTCACCATATTACAGGCAACAAAGGCTTTTGTGCCGCTGCTGATGATTTCGGGGCCCGGGAAAAAGCCTGACAGGAAGAGGCCGGTTGGGTTTACGGGCATGCCGGTTTAATATATATAATAATGTGTTAACACTTTAATGAGCCTGTTTTGCAGTTTGAAATGCAAACACCTGACAAAACAACGGCTGCATAACCGCATAATTCTTGCAAAATTATCAAATCACACACGTCAAAACAAGCAAATTGACGAATAATTGCGTAAAAATGTAACAAAACGAAAATTTTAGCCGTCAGAAATTGCGTATTAAGTTTTTTTACCATACCTTTGCACCGATATTACAAAGTTTATAACCCATATCATGTGCTGCACCATGATAAAAAGACTTTTTTTCTCTGTTGTTATTGCATTGGGGATGCTGCCGGCAAAGGCAGTCTTGCCATATAGCGGGCACACGGTTTATACAAACGATATAAGCACCGAAGAGGCTTTTAAAACCCTCACGGTTGTCAACAGCAACGGCGACGACAACACATGGCGGTATGATGCACATGAGCATTCGGCCATCTGTTACGGCATTTCGTCGCACAATAATGACGACTGGCTCCTGACTCCGGCCTTTCAGGTTGAGGCCGGAAAGGTGTACGAGGTAACGTTTACCGGCCGCGCCGGCGGTGCTTCGCAAAGCGAAAGCCTGGGAACAGGCTTTGGAACGGGCGATGATCCTGCTGCATTTAAGATGCTTGACAGGAATCTTCTGCTCGACTTCCGCGGCATTACGCCACAATATTATTTCACGGCGAAGGAAACAGGAACATGCCGTGTAGGTTTCCATAACACGGCATCGCCCGGCAGCAACTCGGTACTTGTAAACCAAATAAAGGTTACCGAGGTTACCGTACAAACGGCTCCGCGCCCCGTTTCGTTCCTCACGACAGCACAAACAGGGGCCGGGTTGCGGCAGACGGTGCTCACCTTTACCACGCCTTCACAAAATATTGACGGCAGCACACTGACGGCATTGACGAAGATTGAGGTTTACCGCAACTTCGATTTGCTGCATACCATCGACCATCCGGCAACAGAAACCCGCGTAACCTGGACCGACCGCACACCTGCACACGGCAACAATATCTACACCCTCATTGCATACAGCGACAAGGGAATGGGCGAGCCCGTAAGCATTACGGCCTTTTCGGGCGAAGACAAGCCGGGCAAAGTATCGGCTGTTAAGCTCACCAACGACGGTACACATTATATATTAAGGTGGAAAAAGCCAGCGAAAGGAGCCAGCTATGGTTATTTCGACGCAGCCAACTGCCGGTATAAAATATACACGGTTGAAGGGCATAAATATCACCTTGTGGCCACCACGGAGAAGAATGATACGGCTATTGTTCTGAACAACGTGACAGGACCGCAGCGTAAGATAGCCTATGCCGTAACGGCTGTTAACGACGGAGGCGAGGGCGACCCGGCGTCGTCGGCCGAAGTTTTAATGGGCAGCTCGTACAAACTGCCTGTCAGAATAAACTTCGATGAGACAATAAACTGGGCCGGCAACGGCTGGACCGACAGTAAAAACCACTACTGGTGGCGACAGGAAACGGACGGATATGTGCGCTACAGCAACTATAAGGTAATATGGTTTAACCTAGGAGGAGAGGACGGTGCCAGCTTCAACTCGGGCAAATTAGACCTTTCTCACGCCGTAAAGCCGACGCTGACCTACACCGTTGCGCCCGAAAAGCACACACAAATAGAGGTGAATGCCGTATTGCCTGACTTTACGGTGAAACGCCTTAACGTGCACGGAGAGTCGGAAAAAACGCAGTATAGCGTAAGTCTGGCACCGGTGAAGGGGCTGGATAATGTCATCATCCAGTTTCACGCCAGCTCAACAGCTGCCGACACCTGGGCAGGATTGTACAATATTAATATTGACGACCCTACGGAAAACAATCTGGCAGCACACCTGAATGCCCCTGCAAAACTGTTTGGAGCACAGCGTACAGAGGTTGCCGTAAACGTGACAAACTATGGCACAAAGGCCGCAACGGGATATACCGTACGCCTGTATGCCAACGACAAAATGGTGGCCGGGAAGAACGTTGACGAAACACTGGCAGCGAACGACAGCCGCACAACGGTTCTGACGTTTACGCCAACGGTGAACGAAGACAGCCTGAAGCTGTATGCCGTAGCCGACTATGCACCCGACCAAAGCCCGGAAGATAATACCACCGATGCTGTAACCGTGCCCGTTATGCAGGCTCAGGTTGCGCCCGTAACCACGCTGACGGCATATGCCGACGGCACTGCGAACAAACTGGCATGGAACAAAGTGGCCGACGACAGGGAAACAGTTACCGACGATATGGAAAGCTACCCGGCCTTTTCGCTGCCTGGTGACGGCCATTATCTGGAATACGAATACAACATTGGCCCCTGGTACAACTACGATGCAGACAAGGAATACTCGCTCGATATTCCCAATTATCACTTCAACTTCGAAGAAGAGGCGTTTGCTTTCATTACATTTAATGCTGACTCGGTGAAGGCTGATGATTCGAAAACAGCCGCTGCCAACACGCTTGACATATTTAAAGCACACAGCGGAAAGCAATTTTTGGCTGCCTTTACCATCAACCAGGACATGGCAATGGGCAATAAAGTAAGCGACTGGCTGATTTCACCTGCTCTGTCGGGCAATGCACAGAACATATCGTTTTGGTATAAAACCCTGAACAAAACAAACGGAACGCCGAGCTTTGAGATAGCTTATTCAACTACCGACTCGCTGTATACCAGCTTCACACACACGGTAACAGACACCGTTATCAGCATGAAGACGGCCGAATGGCAGAAGATGACCGTAAGTCTGCCGGCAGGAGCGCGCTATTTTGCCATACATCATACCACACCTTTAAATATCAACCAGGTGCTGATGATTGACGATATTACGTACGAAAAAGGAAACGGAACCGTCACCGGATACAAGGTATACCGTGACGGTAACTACATAACCACAGTTACATCGCCCTCATATACCGATACAACAGGCGGAGAACATGCCTACAACGTTACCGTAGTGACGGGAAAAGGAGAATCGGAATTTTCAAACACTGCCTCAATAACTACCGGCATCAGCAGCGTGGAGAACAAAACGGCCGACTTAAATGCTGCCACCTATAACACGGCAGGCCAGAGGGTTAACAACAGCTACAAAGGCATAATCATCAGAAAGGGCAGGAAAATTATCAGGAAATAAGCATTACAAACTTCTCCCGTCCGTCGTGTAGCGTATGGCGGGGGTATTGTCGTCGCTGCATGCGAAGGCATATTTGGTTAGGATAACTATAATACAATATAATAATCTGAACGAATCATTTATGAAAAGAAAATTATCCCTTATCTTGGGATGCCTCTTCCTGTTCGTAGGAATGGCAGTGGCCCAAAATAAGATTACGGGTACCGTAGTTTCGCAGGCAGACGGTCTTCCTATCATTGGAGCGTCTGTCCAGATACAAGGAACAAAGACAGGCGTGGTGACAAACACAGACGGTAACTTCACCCTCGATGTACCGGCAGGCAAGAAACTGGTCATCAGCTACATTGGAATGGTTACCCAAACCGTCAGTGCCAAGCAGGGAATGAAGGTTTCTCTGGCCGACGATAACAACACAATTGGTGAGGTTGTCGTCACAGGTATGTCGTCGCAGGACAAGCGAACCTTCTCGGGTGCTACAACAAAGATTAATGCTGCCGACGCCAAGATTGACGGTATGGCCGACATCAGCCGCTCATTAGAAGGCCGCTCGGCCGGTGTGAGCGTGCAGAACGTGTCGGGAACATTCGGTACGGCACCGAAGATTCGCGTGCGCGGTGCTACCTCTATCTTCGGTAGCAGCAAGCCTCTGTGGGTAGTTGACGGTGTGATTCAGGAAGACGTGGTTGATGTTGACGCCGACAATCTGTCGTCGGGAGACGCCAATACCCTTATCTCATCAGCCATAGCAGGTTTGAACGCCGACGATATTGAGAGCTTTCAGATTCTGAAAGACGGTTCGGCAACATCCATTTACGGTGCACGTGCCATGGCCGGTGTGATTGTTGTAACCACTAAAAAGGGTAAGGCAGGGCAGTCGCACCTTTCCTATACGGGCGAATATACCATGCGTCTGAAGCCCAGTTACAGCAACTTTAACATTATGAACTCGCAGGACCAGATGGGGGTTTATCAGGAATTACAGCAGAAAGGCTGGCTGAACTATGCTGAAACGGCGAACGCCATGAACAGCGGTGTGTACGGAAAGATGTATAATTTGATCAGCTCTTACAATGTATCAAGCGGCCAGTTCGGTCTGCCCAACACACTGGAAGCCCGCACTGCCTACCTGCGTGCAGCAGAATACCGCAACACCAACTGGTTTGACAGGTTGTTTTCAAACGCTGTTATGCACAACCATTCGGTGAGCATGAGCGGCGGTACCGACAAATCAGACTACTATGCATCGTTAAGTGCCATGTTCGATCCGGGCTGGACCAGGGCCAGCAAGGTGCAACGCTATACGGCAAACGTAAATACTACTTACAACATTAACCGCCACTTCAGCGTAAACCTCATTGCAAACGCATCGTACCGCAAGCAGAAAGCACCCGGAACCATGAGCAGCGAGGTTGACCCTGTAATGGGAACCGTTAAGCGTGACTTCGATATTAACCCCTACTCGTACGCGTTAAATACTTCACGTACGCTCGATGCTGACGAATATTACACACGTAACTATGCTCCGTTTAACATTTTCCAGGAGCTCGACAACAACTATATCGACCTCAATGTAAACGACCTTCGTGTACAGGGACGCATTGACTACCGCCCGCTGAACAACAACAAGCTGAAACTTTCGCTGTTGCTGGCAACAAAAACAAACTCGTCATCGCAGGAACATAACATCAAGGACGACTCGAACCAGGCGCAGGCTTACCGCGCAATGGGCACGACAGCCATCCGCGATGTCAACCCCTTCCTGTACAGAAACGACCCTGACAACATTTACGCATTGCCTGTATCTATCCTGCCCAACGGCGGTATCTACGAGCGTACAGACAACCGTATGTTCGGCTGGGACTCACGATTCACCATCGCCTACAACGATGTGTTCAACAGAGATCATATTGTAAACTTCCTCGCTGGTATGGAAACCAACTCGTATGACCGCAAAACCACATGGTTCCGCGGATGGGGTTTGCAATACAGCAAAGGCGAAGTGCCTCTGTATGCTTACAAAGTGTTCAAGAAAGGCTCTGAACAAGGGACCGACTATTTTACGATGAAGAACACACATACGCGTCAGGCTGCTTTCTTCGGCACGGCTACTTATTCGTACAAAGGCCGCTACTCGCTCACCGGTACTTTGCGTTACGAAGGCTCAAACTATCTGGGACATGCCAACTCGGCACGCTGGATGCCTACGTGGAACGTTTCAGGCGTATGGAATGCACATGAGGAAAGCTGGTGGGACAAGACGTTTAAGGATGTATGGACAAACGCAACCCTGCGTCTTAGCTACTCATTAACGGGTGACCGTCCGGCCATAACCAACGCGCTTCCTGTCTTCACGAGCAAAAACCCATGGCGTCCTCTGTCTTCTCTTCAAGAGCCGGGTATCGACATGGGGCTTGGTAACGCGGCACTTACCTATGAGAAGAAGCACGAGTTTAACGTGGGTGCCGACCTCGGATTCGTCAAAAACCGCATTGATCTGTCGGCCGATTTCTACTGGCGTAACAACTACGACCTCGTAGGATATGCCAACACCGTACTTTACGGAGGATATGAACGTGCCAACGTTGCATCGATGAAGTCGAACGGTTACGAGCTGGCCCTGACAACAAAAAACATTGTTCGCAAGGACTTCAGCTGGACAACAAACTTCATCTACTCGCATACGCACAACGAAATTACCGACCTTTACAGTCCGGCCAGGATGATTTCGCTGCTCGATGGTAGCGGTTATCCACTGAAAGGCTATCCTGTACGTTCCATATTCTCAATACCATTCAGAGGGCTGAACAATGAAGGTCTGCCTACATTCCTCGACCAGGACGGAAACGTTACCACAACAGGTATCTACTTCCAGACCCGTGACCCTGAGAAATTAAAGTTTTTAAAGTATGAAGGACCGGCAGATCCTACGACGACTGGCTCCTTTGGCAACATCTTTAAATACAAGAATTGGTCGTTGAACGTGTTTGTAACCTATTCGTTCGGCAACGTAATCCGCCTGGATGACGTCTTTAGCAACGAGTATGATGACCTTACTTCAATGACGAAAGAGTTCCGCAACCGCTGGATGCACGCCGGTGACGAGAAGAAAACTGATATTCCTGTCATCTCCTCGAAGCGGCAGAACAAGAACGATACCAACCTGGAGTATGCCTACAACGCATATAACCATTCTACGGCACGCGTTGCAAAGGGCGACTTTATCCGCATGAAAGAAATTACGTTAGGCTATCAGTTCCCCAGAACGCTTATACAATCGTGGGGACTGAACGATGTAAGCCTCAAGCTGCAGGCCACAAACCTCTTCCTTTTATATGCTGACAAGAAGCTCAATGGCCAGGATCCGGAGTTCTTTAACACGGGTGGTGTAGCTGTTCCTTCGCCCAAACAGTTCACCCTTACGCTGAGATTAGGTTTATAAAACAAGACAACAATATTATGAAATCAAAGAAAATATTATATAACGCTGTTGTAGTAGTTGCCTCGGTTCTGACTTTTTCGTCGTGCAACGACTTCCTCGACACGATGCCGGACAACCGTACTACAATGGACTCCGGAGACAAAATTGCCGACCTTTTAACCAATGCCTATCCCATTGGTAACGATATTCTGGTCAACGAAACGATGTCTGACAATACCGATTACTACGGAAGCACCAACCCTAACGGTACTCGTTTCGGCGACGAAGTTTACTTCTGGAAGGACGTTATGGAATCATCCAACGACGGTCCTGAGAACTTTTGGCTGTACCAATACCAGTCGATTGCCGCCGCCAATGAAGCACTCGTTGACATTGACAAGCTGGAAGCAACCCATATCAGCAGCGAAACGCGTACAAAGCTCGAAGGACTCCGCGCCGAAGCACTGCTGCTTCGTGCATACGGCCACTTTAAATTAGTGACCGAGTTCTCAAAGATGTATAACCCTGCTACGGCCGACAAGGACCTGGGTATACCGGTTTCCAAGAAGGTTGAAACGCTTACCAGCAAACATACCCGTGGTACTGTTGCCGAGGTTTATAAGGCCATCGACGAGGATATTCAGGCTGCGCTGCCGCTTGTAAACGATAATTACCGGGTTCCCAAATACCATTTCAACCGCAAGGCCGCCTATGCCTTTGCTGCCCGCTTCTATCTTTATTACCAGAAATGGGACAAAGTGGTAGAATGTGCCAACCAGGTGCTGGGCAGTAACCCCGCTGCAGTTCTGCGCGACTGGCAGGTTATGGGCACTCTTCCTCGTGGATTTGAAGCATATAATCAACATTACATCAGTGCCGATTTGAGCTGTAACCTGATGCTTACCACCAGAACGTCGGAAGTAGGAGTATTGTTTGGCCCTTACATATACTTTAAAAGGTACAGCCACGGCCGTTATCTCGGTAACATGGAAGACCTCAATGCACAAAACATTTGGGGCTCAGCCAGCTACTATGTAAGGCCTTTCACCGGTGCAGGCAACAATTACGACATCTGCCAGGTATGGAAATTGCCCTACATGTTCGAGTATACCGATCCTGTTCTGCAGACGGGTCGTGCACACACGGTTAACGTAGACTTCTCTACCGACGAAACATTGCTTTGCCGTGCCGAGGCTTATACCATCCTCAAACAGTATGACAAGGCTTGCGCCGACCTCAATATGTGGATGCATAATATTGTGCAAACCAGCGTAACACTGACGCCACAGCTCATCAAGACTTTCTACAACAGCGTGGCTTACTCCTACGACGATGCCAACAAAATGGCCTCAACGGTTAAGAAGCACCTCAATCCTACCTTCACCATTGATGCAGAAGGCAGCGAACAAGAGACCATGTTGCAGTGTGTTCTCGGCTTCCGCCGCATCGAAACCATGCACCAGGGTCTGCGCTGGGACGACGTAAACCGTTACCGTATCGTCATTCCGCGCCGCACAATAGGTGCTAACGGCTTGCCTTCAAAGGTGACCGACTGGCTCAAAGTTGATGATCCCCGCCGTGCTGTACAGATTCCTTACGCAATCCGTCAGGCAGGACTCGAGGCCAATCCAAGAAATTAATAATACTGATTATTCAAAAAAGATATTTCAAGATGAAAAAGAATCTTTTATACATACTCCTGTTTGTGGGTGCAGGTATTGCGCTTTCGTCCTGCTCTGACGACAAACTGAGCGGGGAAAGTGTGATAAAACCCGAGGTCATCAGCCAGACACCATTCGACAAATGGCTTCAGGTTAACTATATTCAGCCTTACAATATTGATTTCATGTGGCGTTACGATGATAAGGAAACCGACATGAACTATTACAATATACCTTCCGATTACAACGCCGCCATTAAGCTGGCACACATCGTTAAGTATACTTGTATCGAGGCTTACGACCGTGTAGCGGGCATCAACTTTACACGACAGTTTTTCCCCAAGATGCTTTACGCAACGGGTGAATTTGAGTATAACAACAACAATACCATTATTCTGGGTACTGCCGAGGGTGGAAAAAAGATTTATCTGGCAGGTACAAACCATCTCGACCAATTCTTAGGATCGCTCGATGACCTCAATACCTACTATCTGAAAACCATCCATCACGAGTTCATGCACATTTTAAACCAGACGAAACCTTACGATAAGGCTTACGATCAGGTAACAGGAACAACCTACCTTTCTGACGACTGGAGCGGCAAGAGTGGTTCCACCGGTTACCTGAAACGTGGTTATATCAGTGCCTACTCGCAGAAAGAGGGACGCGAAGACATCGCCGAAATGTTCTCTACATACGTTACTAATCCGCAGAGCTGGTGGGATCAGCAAATGACTGAAGCCGGAACGGAAGGTGCTGCACTTATTCAAAAGAAGCTGGATATTGTGCGTACTTACATGAAAACAGAGTGGAACATTGATCTGGATGAGCTTAGGGCAGAGGTGCTGCGCCGCGAAACCAATGTCATCAACGGCAGCGTAAGTCTTACTGACCTCAGTATAAACTAATAAATTGCAACGAAATATGAAATTAAATAAGATTTTAACATTCGCTCTTCTCCTTCTTCCGGCCTTTGCTCTGCAATCATGTCTGAAGGACCAGGAGGATATATTCGACCGCCCTGCTTCGGCACGCGTCGAGAAATATCTTAGTGATGCACAGAAAACACTTCAAAATTCGCAGTATGGCTGGGTGCTCGAGAACTTCCCTGATGCCAACCAAAAGTATGGCGGTTACACCTATACGCTGAAGTTCCAGGGCGATACGGTAATTACCCACAGCGAGCAGGACGGCAGCAATGGTGTTGTTTCGC